>DASYJZ010000682.1:0-4065 GCA_035995965.1 Longimicrobium sp.
ACGGTGAACAACGTGAGCGTGTTCGCGGAGCCGAGCGCCAACGCGCAGCGTCCGGAGGTGATCTACGTCCCGACGCGGCCCGGGTGCGAGTTCCAGCCGTACCAGATCGAAGTGAAGGCGGGCGGCGTGCGCGGCTGACGCGAACGCCTTTCGGACTCGCCTGAGCCGGAAGCGAGGAGGGGCGTCCCCACGGTGGGGGCGCCCCTCCTCGCTTGCCGCCCGCTGGTGCGATACGCGGGGGACTTTGCGCCGCGCCGGCTGCTATTGCGGCAGGGACATGGCTGACCCTTGCCGGTGCCATTCTGGCGCAGAAGGGCGGAGCGGAGCCGCTGGGCTCGCCCCCGCGCGGCGCGTGCACGTGCACGGGAATGAATGTACGTGCGCGGGGGCCATTCGAACTCGTTTGGCGCGATAAGCTTAGGGTTCTTGCGGCCTCGGCCGGCGGCGCGCGCCGCAATCGTGTCAGGAGTATGGCATTTTTCTTGTATGGCGCATATGATGATGTACAGCGGCTCCCCTGAACAAAGGGAAGAGCGCGCATTTCCACCCTCCTATAGGAGAGAGCGATGAAGAGATTCGCAACGTCAGCGCTGGCAGCTGCGCTGGTGGTGGCGGGGTCGGCCGGGGCAGCGGGTGCGCAGGACATGACGGTGCGTACCGCGCCCCAGTTCGACATCGGCATCTTCGCCGGCGGGGCCTACACCACGGCCTGGTTCAGCATCGGGGGCAACGGCTACAAGCCCAAGTTCTCGCCGGTGTTCGGCGCCGAGGCGACCTACTGGCTGAGCCCCACGTTCGGCGTGCGGCTGGATGGCAAGTACCTGCCGTCGCACATGCCGCAGGGCCCGCTCTTCAACAGCAACCGCTGGCTGGAGAACGTGTGGACGTACGACCTGGACCTGATGTGGCGGCCGATGTTCTGGTCGAGCACGGGGTTCATGAGCTCGATGTACGTGTTCGTGGGCGGCGGCGGTCTGACCGCCGATCCCCCGGGCACCGGCGAGTGCCTGGGGATCGCGGCGTTCGCCTCCAACGGCGTGTGCGTGTCGGGGACCGCGAAGCACGGCAGCGTGGGCCAGGGCGTGGCCGGGCTGGGCTTCGACGTGTTCCCGCTGATGACGAATCTGGGCGTGTTCCTGGAGGCGGGGGTGCACGGCTACGACTCGCCGTCGCACGTGTTCCCGAACGCGCAGCGGACGGCCGAGGACAAGTTCTCCCTCACCCCGTACGCGGTGCTGGGGCTGAAGCTCGGGTTCGGCAACATCATCCCGCCGCCCCCGCCGCCGCCGCCTCCGCCGCCCCCGCCGCCGCCTCCGCCGCCCGAGGTGGTGCCGCCGCCGCCGCCGCCGCCCTCGGTGCAGGACGTGAACTACTGCGTCGTGCAGAACGGGCAGCTGACGAGCGTGACGGTGCAGTACAACCCGACCGCGGGTGACACCACGTACAACGGGCAGCCGGTCAGCGTGGCCTTCCCGGCGACCACGGGGTACGCGGTCGGCGAGACGTGGTACATCAACACCGAGCCGATCCAGTTCAACGGCCGCCGCTACGTGAAGTACGGGCTGCCGCGGATCCTGGGCACCAGCGACGTGAACAACGTCGGCACGGTGAACAACGTGAGCGTGTTCGCGGAGCCGAGCGCCAACGCGCAGCGTCCGGAGGTGATCTACGTCCCGACGCGGCCCGGGTGCGAGTTCCAGCCGTACCAGATCGAGGTGAAGGCGGGCGGCGTGCGCGGCTGACGCGAACGTCTTCCGGACTCGCCTGAGCCGGAAGCGAGGAGGGGCGCCCCCACGGTGGGGGCGCCCCTCCTCGCGTATGTACCGTGCGCGGGGTTGCGCGTCCGCATACATTGCGCGGCTCCAGGCCGTGGCAACGGCGATCTCACGCAGAGCCGCAGAGACGCGGAGGTGCGCGGCGTCTTTCTCTGCGGCTCCGCGGCTCTGCGTGAGACGATCTTTACAACGTCCAGGTGCACCGATTCGGGGAATCCACGATGAGCGAGGTGGGGGGGGCGGAGGCGCTCAAGCGCAGGGCGGCCGAGCGCGCGGCGGAGTGGATTCGCGACGGGATCACGCTGGGGCTGGGCACCGGCTCCACCGTGCGCCACCTGCTCGACCTGATCGCGGAGCGGCGCGCGGGCGGGGAATGGCGCGGCGTGGTGGGGGTGCCCACCTCGGTCGACACCGAGCGGCGGGCGCGCGCGCTCGGCATTCCGCTGGCCACCCTGGCCGAGCGGCCGCGGATCGACCTCACCATCGACGGGGCCGACGAGGTGGACCCCGGGCTGCGGCTGATCAAGGGGCTCGGCGGCGCGCTGCTGCGCGAGAAGATCGTGGCGGCTGCGAGCGCCGAGCTGGTGATCGTGGCCGACGAGAGCAAGGTGGTGGACCGGCTGGGGACGCGCACGCCGCTGCCGGTGGAGGTCGACCCCTTCGGCGAGCCGGTGCAGCCCGACTTCCTGCGCGCGCTCGGGTGCGAGCCCGTGCGCCGGCAGGGGGCGGACGGGGCGCCCTACGTGACCGACGGCGGGAACCACGTGCTCGACTGCCGCTTCGCCGGCGGCATCGCGGACCCCGAGGGGCTGGAGCGCGCGCTGGCGATGCGGCCCGGGATCGTGGAGAGCGGGCTCTTCCTGGGGATGGCGACCGCCGCGGTGATCGCCGGCGCGGGCGGGGTCCGCGTGATGCGGCGCGCGGAGGCGGGCGCATGAGCCGGGTGAAGCTGGCGCCCTCGATCCTCTCGGCCGACTTCACGCGGCTGGGGGAGCAGATCCGCGAGGCCGAGGAGGGCGGGGCCGACTGGATCCACGTGGACGTGATGGACGGGCACTTCGTCCCCAACCTCACCATCGGGCCGCTGGTGGCCGAGGCGGCGCGCCGGGCGGCCACGCGCGTGATCGATGTGCACCTGATGATCGAGCACCCCGAACGCTACTTGGAGGCGTTCGCGAAGGCGGGCGCGGACCACCTCACCGTGCACGTGGAGACCTGCCCGCACCTGCACCGCACCGTGCAGCAGATCCGCGAGCTGGGGGTGAAGCCCGGGGTCACGCTGAACCCCGCCACGCCGGTGGAGAGCATCGCCGAGATCCTGCCATACGTGGACCTGGTGCTGGTGATGTCGGTGAACCCCGGCTTCGGCGGCCAGTCGTACATCCCCGGGAGCACCGCGAAGATCGCCCGCGTGCGCCGGATGCTCGACGAGCTGGGGCTGGTGGACGTGGAGCTGGAGGTGGACGGCGGCATCGTCCCCGCGAACGCGCACGCGGCGGTGGCGGCCGGCGCGACCGCGCTGGTGGCGGGGTCCGCGGTCTACAACGCCCACGCCTCCGTCGCCGAGAACCTGCGGCGCCTGCGCGAAGCGGCCGAGGGCGGCCCAGCGGCGTAACGGTGGACCGCTGCCGCCGCGCCGATTATCTTCCAGTCCGCCGCCGGGATGGTGGAATCGGTAGACACAAGAGACTTAAAATCTCTCGGGCGCGAGCCCGTGCGGGTTCGAGTCCCGCTCCCGGCACTGCTGAAGAAATCTGACGCGGAGACGCGGAGACGCAGAGGAGAGCCGCCGACCCTCTCTGCTTCTCCGCGTTCTGCGAGGGCCCCTTTTTTGACATCCTTGACAACCGGCGGTGCGATGCTGCATTTTGCAGCAAACAACATACGTCCTGAAAGGTGAGACGCGCCGTCGGGGGCGGGCGCGGCGGGGGGCCGGTGCCCACGCCGCAGGCTTGCCGCGCCCCTTGCTTTTGGCTAGCTTCCGACCTCCGAACGGACCCCTCCGGACCCCTTTCCCGAGCCGCGCGGCCGCACAGACGGCCGAACGATCCACGCAGCACGGGTCCGTTACTTTCCGCAGACTTCCGCGTTCGGCCGCATCTCTTCCCCGCCACACGCTCGGTTCGCCGCTCCCGCACCCGTGCGCGGGAGGTCGCGGCCGGCAGGCGCGGGCCGCGGCGGCGCCGCAGCTTTCCTTTCGCCCGCACCAGGGGGCGACCCCTCACGGGAGGAGTGATGGGCCTACTCGAAAAGTGCAGCCGCTACACCCGCGCGCGCGAGGTCCAGGCGT
>DASYJZ010000683.1:0-1846 GCA_035995965.1 Longimicrobium sp.
CCGGCAGCTGAACGTGCGGACGCGGCGGTTGCCCCGATAGCGCCGAATGCAGCGGTCGAGGGCGTCTCGGGACGCGTGGGCGATCAATTGCGAGAAGATGGTGCTGCCCTGATTCATCCAGCGCTCCTGTCTGGGGTTCAGCCAGGAAGACGCGCGTGCGGCACCGAGTTCAAATCGGCGCGCGAGGATTTTCGCTGTATCTGCCGCTTGGACTTTGGGTTACAGCATCATCTACTTACGTTAGCCGGACACCAGTGCCGCGAGAAGGCCTCGCATCGGTATCGATGCGGGCCTTCACGCGCCCCTCCTTCGTGTCTCCCCCGCGATCTACTGCGGGGTGATGTAGGTGGGTACGATGCTCCAGGGGACGTGCATGTACACGCCGCGGTACCCGCCGACCCGGTCGATGTACCCGATCGTCAGCGCGTACGCCGGCACGAGCACGCCGGCCACGCCGACCGCCCACCCGGAGTACCCGAAGTACGAGAGGAACGTCTTGACGGCGGCCGGGGCCCCGGACGTCCGCCACGCGTACGCGATCCCCTGCGTCGCGCGGCTGGGCACGCTCACGCGCGCGCCCCACCAGTAGAAGCGGATCCCGCTTTGGTTGGCGACGGTCGTGAACCTCGGCTCTCCCGACCGGGAGAGCTGCACGCGGCCCGCGAGGGCCTTCATCGACGCCGCGTGCGCCTGGCGCGCGAACTCCGCGGCGGCGGGGCTCAGCTTCGCCCCCGGCGCGAGCGCCCACGAACCGTCCGCGGCGTACCGCACGTGCGGATCGATCTCGGCGATCAGCGCCTCGAGCTGACGCTGGTTGCACTCGTTCTCGACACGGATCTGCTCGTCGTTGTGATCCGCCGTCGCCGTCGGGGTCTTGCCGTCGACGCAGGCCGCCAGGAGCAGCGGGATCAGCACCGCGGCGCTGAGGTTGAGTCGGTTTCTCATCGGTATCTCTCCAGTGCTTGGGTTTGTGCGCGAGGAGACGTCGGGGGAGCGTCTCTAGGCCGGGCATCGGACTGGTGGTGCAGGTCGTCCCTGCTTGTAGATTGGTCCGATAAGTCTCCTAGGTTCGGGTCGCCGGACGAGGCGGGGGGCGATCCTCCGCGCACCCTTTCTAGGGCGCGAGGGGGCCTCCGCGTTACGGCGCACGCCCGGCGTGACCTTTCGGCGTCTCGTGCCGTAGTATCACCACGCGTGGTAGGCGAGGGGCCGGCGCGGGGAAGCGGTGCACCTGGTTGAGCGAGGCCTTATGCGGATAGAGCCAGCGAGCGGGGTGACGGACGCGAGGGACCCGGATGCGAAGGAGAGGGACTTGAACGACGCGCAGGAGGCGCCGGGCCAGTTCGCCGGGAGCTCCTGGGCTTTACTGGAGGCTTTACTTGAAGGGTTCTGCGGAGCAACGGTGGAGGAGTGCTATGAGGAGCTGCGCCTGTGGTTCTTCAGGTACGCCCTCCAGCGGACACGGGACCGCGACGTAGCCGACGACTACGCGGACGAGGCCTTCATCCAGGTCGTACGGAAGGTCCCGCGATGCGACCCGGCCCGCTTCGGGAACTCCGGCTTCGTCGGATGGGCCAGGACGGTCGGTCTCAGGCAGATCGAGGAGCTGGAGCGTACGCGCCGTCGGCGCGAGCGGCTCCTCCCGCTCGGCGACGGCCGGGACGCCGGTCCCGACGACGACCCGCCCCTCCTGCGCTTGCCCAGCCACGCGCCGAGCCCGCTCGAGGATGCGGAGAGCGGGGAGATACGCGACAGGATCGCGGCCGCTCTGTCCGGGCTCACGGAGAGGGAGCGGTCAGTCTTCGTGCTGAAGGAGATCGAGGGATTCTCTCATGATGAGATCGCC
>DASYJZ010000684.1:0-7350 GCA_035995965.1 Longimicrobium sp.
CGACATCCTCGCAGCCACACGTCACAAGCTGCGAGCGAAGCGAGCCAAAGTCCCTCCCCCAGGTTGTTTTGGGGGAGGGACAGGCGCGAAGCGCCAGGGAGAGGGCCCGCGGGACCGACGCGCAGCGCCCGCCAGGGAGAGGGCCGCCGCCGTTTCAGCAGTGCGAGCTCATCGCCAGCCCCGCCTCGGCGTCGACCAGCGGGGCGCGGTAGTCGCCGGTGAAGCAGGCGACGCAGTACGTTTCGCCATGCTCCCGCACGCAGTCCACCATCCCGTCGGCGCTCAGGTAGCCGAGCGAGTCGACGCCCAGGTACTCGCGGATCTCGTCCACCGTCCGGTCGGCGGCGACCAGCTCCTCGCGGGTGGGCATGTCGATGCCGTAGAAGCAGGGCCAGCGCACCGGCGGCGAGGCGAGCCGCAGGTGCACCTCGGCCGCGCCCGCGTCGCGCAGCATGGCCACCAGCGCGCGCGCGGTGGTGCCGCGCACGAGCGAATCGTCCACCACCACGATCCGCTGGCCCTGCAGCACCTCGCGCACGGGGCTGAACTTCAGGCGCACCTTGAAGTCGCGCCCCGCCTGCGTAGGGGTGATGAAGGTGCGGCCCACGTAGTGGTTGCGGATCAGCCCCAGCTCGAACGGGATCTGCGACGCCTCGGCGTATCCCACGGCGGCCGAGTTCGCGCTGTCGGGAACGGAGATGACGATGTCGGCGCCGCCCTCCACCGGCCGCTCCTCCGCCAGCCGCCGCCCGAAGGCGCGCCGCGCGCGGTCCACCGTGCGCCCCCACAGGTGCGAGTCAGGCCGGGCGAAGTACACCAGCTCGAAGATGCACGGCTGCGCCTCGGCCACGTACGGCCGCAGGCAGGCGAGCGACTCGATCTCCCCGCCGCGGATGCGGATCAGCTCCCCCGGCTCCACGTCGCGGATGTACGCGGCCTTCACGATGTCGAGCGCGCAGGTCTCCGACGCCAGCATCAGCCCGCCGCCGGGGAGCGCGCCGATCACCAGCGGGCGGTAGCCGTACGGGTCGCGCGCCGCGTAGAGCATGTCGTCGACGGTGGCGAGGATGCAGTAGGCGCCCTCGAGGTGGGTGAGCGCGTCCGCGATCTGGGCGTCGGGGGTGGTCTCGCGCGACCGGGCGATCAGGTGGACGATCACCTCGCTGTCGATGGTGCTCTGGAAGAGCGCGCCGTCGTCCAGCAGGCGGTCGCGGATGCTGTGGAAGTTGGTGAGGTTGCCGTTGTGGACCAGCGCCAGGGAGCCGGAGCGGTAGCTCTCGCGGATCGGCTGCGCGTTCTTGAGCCCCGCGCCGCCCGCGGTGGAGTAGCGGATGTGCCCCACGGCGGTGTCGCCGCGCAGCTTGTCGAGCTGCTCGGGGGTGAAGACGTCGGAGACCAGCCCGGCCTCGCGCACGCGGCGGCTTTCGCGGGTCGACGAGTCGAAGGTGGCGATGCCGGCCGCCTCCTGCCCGCGGTGCTGGAGCGAGTACAGCCCCAGGTAGGCCAGCCTGGCCGCCTCCGCGTTCCCCGAGACCGCGACGATTCCACACACGGTGCGGTTGATCCTGCTGCTGTGGGTTTGCCGGACTTCCGATCGCTGCGTGCCGGACGACTGGTGGTACACCGGACGGATGGCGCGGAGCCGCGGAACGAGTGCGATGGGTTCTGGCGCGCGCGCCGGGCTCTCCCTTACGCCCCGTGCTGCACCTCGGATTCCAGCGAGGTCTCCACGTCGGCCGCGGTGCCGTCCATCCGCCGCGGGATGGCGGTCTCGTAGATCTCCGCCAGCTCGGCGGCGGGCGCCTCGATCGTCCCGTCGCGCGTCTGGACGCGGAAGGAGCCGCCGCGCGGGCCCACGGTGCCGATGCGCTTCGCCGGGACGCCGTGGATCTCCAGGGTGCGCAGCAGCTCCACCTCCGTCTCCGCGCCGCAGGAGAGCACCACGCGCCCCTGTGCCTCGCCGAAGAGCAGGGCGGGGGCGGGGATGTCGTCGCCCAGCCGCGCCGTGACGCCGAAGGGCTCCGTGCCGCCCGCGAAGGCGGACTCCGCCAGCGCCACCGCCAGGCCGCCCTCCGCGGTGTCGTGCGCCGAGCGGACCAGGCCGGCGCGGATCGCCGCCAGCACCCCGCGCTGCAGCCGCGACTCGGTGGCCAGGTCCACGGCGGGCGCGTCGCCCGTCACCAGGCCGTGGACGACCTTGAGGTACTCGCTCCCCCCCAGCTCGCCCGTGTTGCGGCCGGCCAGGACGATGGCGTCGCCCTCCTGCTTGAACGCGGCGGTGGTGACGTGCGCCACGTCGTCCACGATGCCGACCATCCCGATGGTCGGCGTGGGGTAGATGGCCCCGCGCGGGTTCTCGTTGTAGAGCGAGACGTTGCCGCCCGTCACCGGCGTCTCGAAGGCCGTGCACGCCTCGCCGATGCCGCGCAGCGCCTCGGACATCTGCCAGTAGACCTCGGGCTTCAGCGGGTTGCCGAAGTTGAGGTTGTCGGTCACCGCCCGCGGCAGCGCGCCGGAGCAGACCAGGTTGCGCGCCGCCTCGGCCACGGCGATCTGTCCGCCGCGGTAGGGGTTCAGGTAGACGTAGCGCCCGTTGCAGTCCACCGTCATGGCGATGGCGCGGTCCGTCCCGCGCAGCCGCAGCACCGCCGCGTCGCTCCCGGGGCCGACCACCGTGTTCGTGCGCACGGTGCTGTCGTACTGCTCGTAGACCCAGCGCTTGCTGGCGATGGTGGGCGCGTCCAGCAGCCGGCGCAGCGTCCAGGTGGGATCGTGCTCCTCCCACAGCGGCTGGTGCGCGGACGCGTCCCAGGCGCGCAGCGCCGCGATCTCGGGGGATTCGACGCCCTCGCGGGTGTACGTCGGGCACCCCTCCACCAGCGGCTCGCCGGGGATGTCGACGATGACGACGCCGTTCTCGCGGACGACGTAGCGGCCGTTGTCCGTCACCCGGCCGATCGTCTCGGCGTCGAGCTCCCAGCGGCCCAGGATGGCGCGGACGTCCTCTTCGTGGCCGACCTTCGCCACCACCAGCATGCGCTCCTGCGTCTCGGAGAGGAGGATCTCGTACGGCGTCATCCCCTTCTCGCGCAGGGGGACGCGGGTGATCTCCAGGTCCACCCCGCCCTCGCCCCGCGCCGCCATCTCGGTGGACGAGGAGACCAGCCCCGCCGCGCCCATGTCCTGGATGCCGACGATGTGGCCGCTCCGGATCAGCTCCAGCGACGCCTCCAGCAGCAGCTTCTCGGTGAAGGGATCGCCCACCTGCACCTGCGGCCGCCGCGCCTCGCTCTCCTCCGAAAGCTCCGCGGAGGCGAAGGTGGCGCCGTGGATGCCGTCGCGCCCCGTCTTCGCGCCCACCGCCATGATCGCGTTTCCTACGCCGCTGGCGACGCCGCGGATCAGCTCGTCGGCCTTGAGCAGCCCCACGCACATGGCGTTGACCAGCGGGTTCCCCTCGTACGCGCCGTCGAAGTAGACCTCGCCGGCCACGGTGGGGATGCCCACGCAGTTGCCGTAGTCGCCGATCCCCTTCACGCACCCGGCGAAGAGGTAGCGCACCCGGTCGCCCTCGTCGCCGTCGATCTCGCCGAAGCGCAGCGAGTTCAGCATGGCGATGGGGCGCGCGCCCATGGTGAACACGTCGCGCAGGATGCCGCCCACGCCCGTCGCCGCGCCCTGGTACGGCTCCACGGCGGACGGGTGGTTGTGCGACTCGATCTTGAAGGCGACCGCGAGCCCGTCGCCCACGTCGATCACGCCGGCGTTCTCGCCGGGGCCCTGCAGCACCCAGGGCGCCTTGGTGGGGAGCTGCTTGAGGAGCGGTCGGCTGTTCTTGTAGCCGCAGTGCTCGCTCCACATCGCGCTGAACACCCCCAGCTCGGTGAAGGTGGGGGTGCGCCCCAGGATTCCCAGGACGAGCCGGTACTCCTCGGGCGAAAGCCCGTGCTCCGCGACCAGCTCGGGAGTGATCGCGGGATCGCCGGGGCGTGCGGTGACGGACACTGGATAGGAGCTTCGGTTGATGGAATCGGTGTGACGAGCCTCGGGCGACGGGGCTCGGCGCGCTTCCGCGGTCCCGGAGGCCCTCTCCCTGGCGCTTCGCGCCGGTCCCTTCCCCCAAAACAACCTGGGGGAGGGACGGGGGCTCGCTTCGCTCGCGGCTCTCCCGGTGCGCACCGGGCCCGAAGTGAGCGTCCGGTGCTTCGCTGCGGCAACGCCGGTCTCGTCGCGTGCCGGGGGACTTCGGCTACACCACAGGCGGCAGTCCGCGGAGGCGGACTTCGCGTGGTTGTTGCAGCGAATTCATTCACCCGACCCACCGGCGGCTACGGCCGCGGCACCACGCGCGGGGTCACGCTCTTCTCGCGGTTGGTGCGGCGCGCCTGCAGGGTGTCGGGCTGGTTCTGCACCGTGTTGCGCCGGATCTCGGCCTCGCGGGCGGCACGCTCGTCGTCGACCGCCGTCGCCGGGGCCCCCTGCACGCTGTCGCGCGCGGTGCCCACCGGGTTGCGCACGCCGCGCGGGCCATTCGCCCCCTGCTCCTGCCCGGCGGGTGCGCGGATGATGGCGCTCCCCGCCTCGGCCGGGACGTCGCGGACCTGGCCCACGGGGCGGCGGTCGATGGTGCGGCCGCCGCTCTCCACGTGGATCCGGCCCACGCGCGACGGGGCGACGTCCTGGAAGTCCGTCTCGCGGTTGCGCTCGCGCCCCCGCGTGCGCTTCGGCGCGTGCAGCGCGGGGGGCGCCTCGCCCGCCTGGGCGCGGATGGCGTCGGCGTCCAGGTCGCCGCCGGCGCGCTCCAGCGCCGCGGCCGCGGCGAGGCCGGTCACCTCGCGCCGCCGCGAGCGCAGCACGGCCGTCACCACCTGCTGGTTGTGGAAGAAGACCACGTCGTCGCTGCCGCAGCGGATGGGGCAGCCGTTGGCGTAGAACCAGTAGCTCCATTCGCCCGCCTCGCGCGTGCGCGCCGGCGCGCCGAAGATGCCGCGCACCTGCGCGGGCGTCATCCCCGGCTCCACCATCTGCCGCTGCGCCGCCGCGCTCCCCGACGCAACGGCCGCCATCGCCGCCGCCACCGCCATCAGCCCGAGCTTCATCGTCCCACCTCCGTGTGGCCGTGAGCGGCGCCCTGGACTCCCGCCAGGTGCGCCGCCATCGAGCGGAAGAGCCCCAGCCCGTCGGTGCGTCCCAGCAGCGGGTCCACCGCGCGCTCGGGGTGCGGCATCATCCCCAGAACGTTTCCTTCAGCATTGATGATGCCCGCGACGGCCCGCGCCGAGCCGTTGGGGTTGGCCGCGGGCGCCACCAGCCCGTCGGCCGTGCAGTAGCGGAACACCACCTGCCCGTTCGCCTCCAGCTGGTCGAGCAGGTCGGGATCGGCGAAGTAGCACCCCTCGCCGTGCGCGATCGGCACGGTGAGCACCTGCCCGGGCTCGTACTCGCTGGTGAAGGCGGTGTCCGCCCGCTCCACCAGGAGGTGCACGGGGCGGCTGCGGAACTTGAGCGAGCGGTTGCGCACCAGCGCACCGGGAAGGAGCCCGGCCTCGCAGAGGATCTGGAAGCCGTTGCAGATCCCCGCCACCGGCCCGCCGGCCGCCGCGAACGCCTTCACCTCGCGCATGATCGGCGAGAGCGCGGCGATGGCGCCGGCGCGCAGGTAGTCGCCGTAGCTGAAGCCGCCGGGGAGGAAGACCGCGTCCACCCCCCGCAGGTCGTGGTCGCGGTGCCAGAGGTACACGGCCTCGGCGCCCAGCGCGTCTTTCACCGCGCGGTAGCAGTCGTAGTCGCAGTTCGACCCGGGAAAGGTCACCACGCCGATCTTCATGCCGCGGCCGGCGCCTCCACGCGCACGTCGTAGTCCTCGGTCACCGGGTTGGCCAGGAGCTGCCGGCACATCGCGTCCACCCGGCCCAACGCGTCGGACTCGGAGTCGGCGGCCAGGGTGAAGCGGATCAGCCGCCCCACGTGCACCTCCTCCACCCCGCCGAAGCCCAGGGAGCGCAGCGCGCCCTGCACGGCACTCCCCTGCGGGTCCAGGATCCCGCGGCGCGGCGTCACCCGCACCTCCACGCGAAAGTCGGTCACGGCAGCTCCTCGTCGGTCACCGGCCGGCGGTCCTCGTCGGTGCGCACGCCGGGGCGCAGCGTCTCGAACTCCATCGCCCGCACCCCGTCGGGGTGCGGCTCCTCGTCCAGCATGGGGTCCTGCTCCGGCAGCTTCTCCTCGAACCCGCCCAGCACCGTGCTGATCAGCCCGTAGAAGATGTACAGGATGGCGAAGGGGAAGAAGAAGTACCGGGGATAGGTGAAGGCGGCCACGATCGCCGCCGCCACCACGAAGAGCGCCAGGCGGCCCCCCCAGGTGCGCACCCCGAAGCGCGGCATCACCGGGTAGAGCACGTTGCTCACCATCAGCACCGCCACGAACATCATCAGCCACCCCGCGGCGCGCTTCTCGTCCACGTTCGAGAACCAGGCGTGCCAGAAGGGGGTGCGGGTGAAGGCGTAGAAGGTGGCGACGCAGGCGCCGGCGGTGGGCGAGGGGAGGCCGTGGAAGTTCACCTTGGCCGTCCCCGCCTGCTCGATGTTGAAGCGCGCCAGGCGGAAGACGGCGGCCACGATGTAGAGGAAGCTGAGGATCCAGCTCCACTCGCCGCCGCCGTGCAGGAAGGCGAAGTACATGATGAGCGCCGGGGCCACCCCGAAGCTCACGCAGTCCACCAGCGAGTCCAGCTCCTCGCCGAAGGCGCTGCCGGTGGCGGTGTAGCGCGCGATGCGGCCGTCGAGCATGTCGAACACCGCCGCGATCACGATCAGCCACCCCGCGGTGGCGAACTCGCCCCGCGCGGCGTGCACGATGGCCCACACCCCCAGGAACAGGCTGCCCAGGGTGAAGGCGCTGGGGAGGATGATGATCCCGCGCCTGAGCCGCCGGCGGCGCGCGCCGGCCACGGTGTCGGGGATGTCGGTCACGCCGTGCCTCCGCCGAGGGGGAACTGGTCCAGCGTCAGCCCCGTGAGCCGCCGGAGCGCGTCCTGGTAGCGCCGCGAGGTGGCGTCGACCACCTCCGGCGGAAGGTGCGGGGCGGGGTAGGCCCGGTCCCACGCGCCGCGGGCCACCAGCGCCTCCAGCCAGTCGCGCAGCGGCTGCTTGTCCAGCGAGGGCTGGCCGCGCCCGGGCGCGTAGCTCTCGGCCGGCCAGAAGCGCGACGAGTCCGGGGTGAGCACCTCGTCCATGACCCGCACCGTGCCGTCCTGGTCGCGGCCGAACTCGAACTTGGTGTCGGCGATGATGATCCCCGCCCGCGCCGCCAGGTCGAGCCCGCGCCCGTAGAGCATCAGCGAGCGCG
>DASYJZ010000685.1:0-1694 GCA_035995965.1 Longimicrobium sp.
GATGGTGATCCCGCACTCGCCATCTTCGGCGCGGGCGAGGCCGCGCGTCGCCCTGAAGGCCCCGGGCAGAACGTCACGCCGAATCAACGCGCGCTCGCCTTGCGCTTCGGTGTGTTCGACCGCTTCTTCACCAACGCCGAGGTGAGCCCCGACGGCCACAACTGGTCGACGGCGGCGTACACCACCGACTACCTGCAGAAGACCGTCCCCTCGCGCTACTCCGGCCGCGGCCGCTCCTACGACTACGAGGGAACCAACCGCGGCACCTGGGACGACCCGCAGGTCCCCGACGACGACGTGAGCGAGCCCGCGCACGGGTACCTGTGGGACCTGGCGGCGCGGCGCGGGATCACCTTCCGCAACTACGGCGAGTTCGTGGTGCCGGTGCGCGAGGGCGGGCGCGTCACCGGGTACCGGGGGACCAAGCCATTCCTGGTGCCGAACACCCATCCGCGGTTCCCCGGCTTCGAGCTGACCATCCCGGACCAGCTCCGCGCGGACCTGTGGATCGCGGAGCTCGCGGAGTTCTCGCGGCGCGGCGAGATGCCGGCGCTGGAGATCGTGCGCCTTCCCAACGACCACACCACCGGCGCGCGGCCGGGGCAGCCCACGCCGCGGGCGATGTTCGCGGACAACGACCTGGCGCTGGGACGGATGGTGGAGGCGCTCTCGCGCTCGCCCTTCTGGCCCAGCACGGTGATGTTCGTGCTGGAGGACGACGCGCAGAACGGCCCGGACCACGTGGACTCGCACCGCTCGCCGCTGCTCGTCATCTCGGCGTACAACCGGCCGGGGCTGGTCCACCGCTTCGCCAACACCACCGACGTGCTCCGCACCATCGAGGAGATCCTGGGGCTGGAGGCGCTCTCGCACTTCGACCACTTCGGGCGGCCGCTGCGCGACGTCTGGGCGGCGGAGCCGGACCTCTCGCCCTACGCGGCGCTAACGCCCGTGGTGCCGCTGGACGAGACGAACCCGCCGAACACCGCGGCGGCGCGCGCCACCGCCTTCCTGGACCTGCGCACGGAGGACGTGGCGGAGGAGGACCTGTTCAACCGCGTGCTCTGGTCGGTGATCAAGGGTCCGGCGGTCCCCTACCCCGGCACCCGCCGCATCCCCGCGCAGGAGATGTTCGGCGCGCGCTGACGCATTTACAGAACGGAAGGGTCTCACACAGAGGAACCAGAGGTACCAGAGGAAACTGCTGCTTTCTCTGGTCCCTCTGGTTCCTCTGCGTGATATGAGACCCTTCTTTTTGCCCGTCAGCACAATGGAATCGGCCTTGCACAGCCGCGGCACGGTCGCGGCGTCATGGCACTGCCGAGGAGATGAGGGATGAAGAAGATCGGGGCGAAGGAAGCCTTTGCGCTGGTGAAGGAATCGGCGAAGGACTTCAGTGACGACGAATGCCCGCGGATGGCCGCGGCGCTCGCCTACTACACGGTGTTCGCGCTCCCGCCGCTGCTGATCCTGATCCTGATGATCGTGGGGAAGTTCGTGAGCCGCGAAACGGTCTCGCAGGCGCTCGGCGGCCAGATTGGCGGGATGATCGGAAGCGACGGGGCGAAGACCATCCAGGCCATGATCACCCAGGCGAAGCAGCCGGGCGGGGGCGTGATGGCCACGATCCTCGGGCTCGGGGCGGTCGTCCTCGGCGCGACGGGCGCCTTCATGCAGCTCCAGACCGCGCTCGA
>DASYJZ010000686.1:0-4684 GCA_035995965.1 Longimicrobium sp.
CGGGCGGGCTCTCGGCGGCGCTCGCGGCGGCCGGCGTGAGCAAGGTGGAGGTGAACGGGCGGGTGATCGAGCCGGCACGCCTCGCGGTGAGCTCCGACCCGCCCGTGCCGCGCGCGCGCGGCGCGCCGCTGGGGAAGACCGCCGGCGGGCTGGAGGACGTGGCGCTCTGGAGCACCCACGACATGTACCAGCAGGTGCAGCTCTCGGCGCGGCGAGTGGAGACCGAGGACCTGGACCAGCTCCGCGCCATGCTGCGCGACGGGGCGGACTCGGACCGCATCGAGGCGCTGCAGCGGCTGGAGTACGTGGCGCAGTGGTGCCTGGAGCGCGGGATGGTGGACCGCGCCGTCACCGTGGTGACCGACCTGCGCCTGGAGGCCGACGGGATGGCCAGGCGCAGCCCGGCCACGCGCGGCAGCATCATGATGGCCATGCACCGCATCGCGAACCGCACCTTCATCGAGGAGATGGTGGAGCGGCTGGGGCGCGCCCGCACCGAGGAGGCGCGGACGGCGCTGCGCGGGGCGCTGCTGGCGCTGGGGGCCGAGGTGGTGACGCCGCTGGTGCGCAGCCTGGTGGCGGCCAGCGACCTCTCCGCGCGCCGCGCCTACCGCGACGCGCTGGTGGAGCTGGACCGCGTGGGCGTGCCGCTGCTCGAGGACATGATCGGTGACGAGCGCTGGTTCGTGGTGCGCAACATGGTGGGGATCCTGGGCGAGATCCGCAGCGCCGACGCGGTGGACCACTTCGCGCGCACCATCCGCCACTCCGATGTACGGGTGCGCCGTGAGACCATCATCGCGCTGAGCAAGTTCGGCGGCGAGGAGGCCGTGCAGCAGCTCCTGGTGGGCCTGGTCGACGCCGAGGCGTCGCTGCGCTCCGCGGCGGCGCTGGGGCTGGGGCTCACCAAGGCCGCCACCGCCGTGGGCCCACTGATCAAGCGGCTGGGCGGGGAGACGGACCAGGAGGCGGCCATTGAGATCGTCCGCGCGCTGGGCCGCATCGGCGACGCCCGCGCGGTGCAGGCGCTGGCCGAGCGCGCCTCGGGCGGAAGCCTGTTCTCGCGCACCCCGCTCCCCATCCGCCTGGAGGCGATCCGTGCGCTCGGCGACATCGGCGGCGAGGCGGCCCGCGCCGTGCTCCAGCGCCTGATGCGCGACCGCAACGCCGAGGTGCGCGAAGCGGCCATCAAGGCGAGCGAGGGGAAGGCCGAGCTGCCGGCGTGAGCGACAGGCTGTGAGTGGGGCCAACTGCGGGAGCAGGGCGGTTGAAACCGCAGCAACGACCACACGATGTCCGCCTTCGCGGACGACCGCCCGCGGTGCATCCATTGTGGAGGTGCACGCGACCGTGTCCGTGGTGGCCGCGGCTACACACCGGTCTTGGCGCTCCACCGCGGTAGCCGCGAGCGCAGCGAGCCACCGTCCCTCCCCTGCAGTTCGGGGGAGGGACCGGCGCGCAGCGCCAGGGAGGGGGTCGCCGGCCCGGCACGGGATTTCCCCCTGTCGGGCCGGTCGGCTGTAGACGGATGGATCACTCGGGAGACGGACGGATGACCGCCAGCTCGCCCTTCGCCCCCGCGGACCTGCCGCGGGCGGACTTCCTGGACCGCATCGCCGCCGAGGTGCACCGGCGCGTGGTGGGGCAGGACTACATGATCGAGCGCCTGCTGATCGGGCTGCTCACCGGCGGCCACGTGCTCTTCGAGGGGCTCCCGGGGCTCGCCAAGACGCTGGCGGTGCGCACGCTGGCGGAGACCATCGACTCCACCTTCCAGCGCATCCAGTTCACCCCGGACCTGCTCCCGGCCGACGTGGTCGGCACCACCATCTACAACGCCCGCACCGCCGAGTTCGTCCCGCACAAGGGCCCCATCTTCGCCAACATCGTCCTCGCCGACGAGGTGAACCGCGCCCCCGCCAAGGTGCAGGCCGCGCTGCTGGAGGCCATGCAGGAGCGCCAGGTGACCATCGGCGGCGAGACGTATCCGCTCCCGCAGCCGTTCCTGGTGCTGGCCACGCAGAACCCCATCGAGCAGGTGGGGACCTACCCGCTCCCCGAGGCGCAGGTCGACCGCTTCATGCTGAAGGTGCGCGTGGGCTACCCCACGCGGGTGGAGGAGAAGGAGATCCTGCGGCGGATGAGCGCGCCGGGCACCATCTCCGTCGCGAAGGTGGCGCACCCGGACGAGATCCTGGCGGCGCGCGACCAGATCGCCGGGCTCTACCTGGACGACAAGATCGCCGACTACATCCTGGACCTGGTGATGACCACGCGCGATCCGAAGGGGCATGGCGCGCCCGACCTGGCGCCGCTGATCGAGTTCGGCGCCTCGCCGCGGGCGACCATCGCGCTGGCGGCGTGCGCGCGCGCCCACGCCTTCCTGCGCGGCCGCGGCTACGTGACGCCCGAGGACGTGAAGGCGATCGGCCCCGACGTGCTGCGCCACCGCATCATCACCACCTACGAGGCCGAGGCCGAGGAGATCACCCCCGACCACATCGTGCGCCGCATCTTCGAGACGGTGCGGGTGCCGTGAGAGCGCGGCACTCCACCTCCGCACGCCCTCACCCTGCCGCTTCGCGGCGGTCCCTCTCCCAAAACAGCCTGGGAGAGGGACGCTCTCGCTTCGCTCGTACCGTCGGGGGCAGGCTGCAGTGCGTCACCGCGCCTGCGCGAGCCCGAACCGGCAGCGCTGCGGCTGTCGTCGCACCATCCCGCGCAGGGAGGTCGATGCCGACGCCACCCCCCTCTCCCGGTACGGGAGAGGGATTGCGCTCTAAGGCGCAGGGAGAGGGCGCCACAGCCGCGGACGCGCGGCCAGGGCCGGGGTCTCCATGAGCTTCCTCGGCACCCTCTTCCGCCGCCGCCGCGGGCGCACGCGCGCGCCGGCGCTTCCCGCGCACGCCAGCACGGCGCCGGCGCTGCCGGAGGTGCTGAAGCTGGTGCGGCGCATCGAGTTGCGCACGCGGGGGCTGGTGTCGTCGCGCTACAGCGGGGAGTACCACTCGGTGTTCAAGGGGCAGGGGATCGAGTTCGTGGAGGTGCGGCAATACATGCCCGGCGACGACGTGCGCACCATCGACTGGAACGTGTCCGCGCGCACCGGCGAGGTGTTCGTCAAGAAGTACGTGGAGGAGCGCGAGCTCAGCGTGCTGCTGATGGTGGACCTCTCCGGCTCGCAGCGCTTCGGCACGCGCGGGCGGTTCAAGAGCGAGATCGTCGCCGAGGTGGCCGCCTCCCTGGCGATGAGCGCGGTGCGCAACAACGACCGCGTGGGGCTGCTGGTGTTCACCGACGGCATCGAGCTGTTCGTCCCCCCGCGCAAGGGGCGGCGGCACGCGCTCCGCATCGTGCGCGACCTGCTCAGCTTCGAGCCGAAGGGGACGGGAACCGATCTCACCGCGGCGGTGGAGTATGGGATCCGCATCCTGCGCTCGCGCTCCATCGTCTTCCTGGTCAGCGACTTCCAGCAGCCGCTCACCGAGGCGCTGGAGCGCGCCCTCACCGCCCTGGCGCACCGCCACGACGTGGTCCCCGTTGCGCTGACCGACGCGGCCGAGCTGGAGTTCCCCGACGCGGGGCTGATCCAGGTGACGGACCCCGAGACGGGCGCGCTGGTGGTCTTCAACTCCTCGGACGAGGTCCGCCGCGAGGCGTTCAAGCAGGCGGTGGAGCTGCAGCGGGGCGAGATCCGCCGCACCTTCCGCCGCCTGGGGCTCGACGCGATCGAGCTGGATACCGTGGCGCCGACGGCGAACGCCATCCTCTCCTTCTTCCGCCGCCGCGAGCGCCGGCTCCGCCGATGACCCGCGCCGCCGCCGCCCTCCTCGCCCTCCTCGTCCTCTCGTCCGCCGACGCCTTCGCGCAGGACAGCACGCCCGCGCGCCCGTCCGCTGCCGGAGCGCGGCTGGGGCAGGCGCGACCGCGGCCGCCTACCCGGCCGCGCGCCACTGGACCGACGCGTCCGCGCGCTTCCACGCCTGCTCGCGACTCCGTCCCCGCCACGCCCGGTCAGCCCGCGGACACGCCGCCGTCCGGGTTCGCCTTCCAGGCCGGCGTGCAGCCGAAGACCGTCACCGTCGGCGACCGCTTCGTCTCCGGCGCCGCGGTGGCGGTGCCGGCGGGGACGCGCGTCGCGGTGGAGGTGCCGAAGGACTCTGCGGACCGCTGGCGCGTGGTCGGCACCGCCACGGCGACGGCGCGGGACAGCGCGCGCACCCGCTGGCTCATCCTGGTCCCGATGGTGGCGTGGGCGCCGGGGATTCCGGACAGCGTCCGCGCGAGGCTGCGGCTCACGCCGCCGGGCGGGCGCGCGCTCGTCATCCCCGTCACCCTGCGTCTGCCGGCGGTGCGCGCGGTGCTCCCGGACGACACGACCAGGTGGCGCGTGCGGCCGCCGCACGACGTCTGGGGCCCGTCGCGCGACTGGCGGCTCTTGGCGGCGGCGGCGCTGCTCGCGCTCCTGCTCCTGGCGCTGATCGCCTGGCTCGTCGCGAAGCTGATCCGGCGCAGGCGGAGGAAGAGGGTGCCGGCGACGGCGCGGCAGCGGGCGCTGGCGCTGCTGGACTGGGCGCGCACCTCCGGCTTCATCGAGGCGGGGAACTGGAAGGCGTTCTACACCCTGGTCGGCGACGCGCTGCGGGGGTTCGCGGCGGAGCTGGAGCCGCGCTGGAGCACGGAC
>DASYJZ010000687.1:0-3715 GCA_035995965.1 Longimicrobium sp.
CGATTGCCGATGCAATCGAGCATCACGTCGTACCGCTCGGCGCCGCGGGTGAAATCGTCCCGCGTGTAGTCGACGACGTGGTCCGCGCCGAGCGAACGGACGAGGTCGACGTTCCTGCCGCTGCACACGCCGGTCACCTCCGCGCCGAGCGTTCGGGCGATCTGCACCGCGAAGGTGCCCACGCCGCCCGATGCGCCGTTGATCAGCACCTTCTGCCCCGGCTGAACGCGGCCCTTGTCGCGGAGGCCCTGCAGCGCCGTCATCCCCGCCACCGGGATGGCCGCCGCCTGCTCGAAGGTGAGGCCGGCCGGCTTCGCCGCCAACCGGTCTTCCCCGCCACAGACGTACTCGGCGAACGCGCCCCGGGCGGCGCCGAATACCGCGTCCCCCGGTTGAAAGCGCGTGACGTCCTTCCCGACCGCTTCGACCTCGCCGGCTACATCGGCACCGGGCCGGGTCGATTTCGGTCTGCGCAGCCCGGTCCCTAGCCGCATCAGGTACACGCCGCTCATGAAGCCATAGTCCATGGGATTGGCGGCAGCCGCGCGGACCTTGATCAGGACTTCGTGGTCACCGGGCGCCGGTTTTTCGACGTCCTCGCAGTGCAGGACGTCGGGCGAACCGTAGTCGCGATGGACGATGGCTTTCATGGGTTGCGTCTCTCGTCTGAGCAGGAGCGGAGGTCGACGCGGGCCATGGGACTACGTCACCCGGTGCCGCGGTGATTCAGCGAGCGGCGGGTGCAGGCGGGAGCCGCGGTCGCCATCGTGATCGTCGCGGACGTGCTTGCACGACCCCGCCGCCGGGAGTAGCCTACGCCCCAGCCCCCGGACTCACGCGGGATCGAACCGTTCCGTTCCTCGCAGGAAGGAGTGCCCATGCTCCGCAGCTCGACCGCCGCCGGCGCGCTCGCAGCGCTGTTCGCCGGCTGCTCGGCCGGCGCCGCGCAGACGCCGGCGGTGCACCGGCTGATGCCGACGCCGACCACCGTCGCGTGGGGATACTACGACGCGGCGGCGGCGCCCGTGCTGCGCATCCGCTCGGGCGACGTGCTGGTGGTGGGCACGCTCATCACCTCCACCCCCGACCGGCTGCAGGCGGCCGGCGTGCCGCCCGCCCAGGTGGAGCCGGCGCTGCGCGAGATCGTTCGCACCGTGACCAACAAGGGCCCGGGCGGGCACATCCTCACCGGCCCCGTCTACGTGGAGGGGGCCGACTCCGGCGACGTGCTGGAGGTGCGGATCCAGCGCGTGGAGCTGGCGATCCCCTACGCCTACAACGCGTTCGGCGTGAACCGCGGCTTTCTGCCGGAGGACTTTCCGTACGCGAGGATGCGCATCATCCCGCTCGACCGGCGGCGGATGGTCGCCCGCTTCGCACCCGGGATCGAGGTGCCGCTGCGGCCGTTCTTCGGCAGCATCGGCGTGGCGCCCCCGCGCGCGCGGGGGCGGGTGAACAGCGCGCCGCCGGACATCCACGCCGGCAACCTCGACAACAAGGAGCTGGTGGCGGGCACCACGCTGTACATCCCCGTCCACACGGCGGGCGCGCTGCTGGAGATCGGCGACGGGCACGCGGGGCAGGGGAACGGCGAGGTCGACATCACAGCGCTGGAGACGTCGCTGACAGGCACCTTCCGGGTGATCGTGCGCAAGGACATGCACCTGACCTGGCCCCGCGCGGAGACGCCGACGCACTGGATCACCATGGGGATGGACACCTCGCTGGTGCGGGCGACGAAGATCGCCGTGCGCGAGGCGATCGACTTCCTGGTGACCACGCAGGGCCTCTCGCGCGACGACGCGTACATGCTCACCAGCGTCGCCTGCGACGTGGACGTCACCGAGCTGGTCGACGGCAACGTCGGTGTGCACGTGATGATCCCGAAGCGGGTGCTGCGGAGGCGCTAGACAGAGACGAGTCGGCTAATCGGGGGGTATATCAATGTTCATTTGTGGTCACCTTACAAGATGCTGGCGCCGGCCGGGCGGGCGCGGTTATTCTGTCCAAAAGCGTTGGGCCGGAAGCTTCCCCCGCCGGGCAATCATGTTCTCTCCCGACAGCCGGCCCCGCACCCCCCGGGACCGCATTATCCCACCCGCGCCGCGCGAGCGCTCGCCGTTCTCCGTTCTGGCGAGCGGGAACGTCGCGATCGACTTGGCGCTCTGGCAGGTGCTCCGCGACGTCCTTTTGTGGTCGCGCACGCCCGCTGACGAACGCCGCCTGTTATTCGATCCTCCGAACGCGACCATTCGCAAGCGGCTGGTGGAAGCGGCGGACGCGGCGCCGCTGCTGGCGGACCCGCTTGCCGCACTTGCCCGCCTGCGCAGTGCGCCGGGAGAGTTCCCCGTGCAGGTCGCCAAAGCCTGCCAGCTCGTGACCGATTGGGCGGAGCACAGCGGCTTGCTGGCGGTCGCCGTGCACTTCGCGGAAGCCTCCGCTTACGCGGACCCTCTGAACCCCCAATGGGCGGTCCGAGCCGGGTATCTCGCTCGACTGGCAGGCGGGCTGGAAATGTTCGCGCGGTCCGAAGTGTGGCACTCGCGCTCCTACATTATCGCCGTCCAAAAGAACAACCTGGAAGTGGCGCTTCGCGCTCTCGCGAGCGCCGGGGCGCTAATGCACGCGATGGGGAAGCATGGCCCGGCGTGGCGGTTGTACTGGCGCGCGGCTCGGAAGGCACAGCGGAGCGGGCGGAAGCGCCAGGCTGCGGTTGCGCTGCATCACTCGTTTTACCTCGCGGCGGCGACCGGACACATCCGTGTCGCAGTGCGGGATGCGAATGCGGCGCTCAGCAACTACCCGACTCACGATGAACGGATACCCGCGCTCGCGCACGACGTGGCCTACCTGCTGATCAGCAAGCAGCACTATGAGACTGCGCTCCGCTTGGTCGATGGCCTGGGCGAACGTGCGGGCGGGATCTGGGCCATGGGGATGCTGTACGGCATCACGGCGCGGGCGGCGGCGGGCGCTGGCTTCGGCGGGAGTTACCTTGAAGCATCGGAGGCAGCGTTCAACATCGCGCGGATCAACGATGAGTGCGCCGGGGCGGTGTATTTGGCTCTCGGGGAGGCCGCGCGCATCCTGCGGCGCTGGGAAGAGGCTGCAGAGCACGCGGACGCCGCACTCGCGGTCGCACGGCGGCGGGCTGACGTCGAGGTGGAACGGCTGGCGGCGGAGCTAGTCAGTCAGATAAAACGGCGCGAAGTTCCTCCACCGGCTACCGAACCTTTATCCGACGCCCCGATTGCAGCCCTCGCACGGCGCCTGGCGGCCCGGTTGAGGCGGTGGAGGCGCTACAGGCGGGGCGTCGGAATGAAGGGCTAGGACAGGTTCACGGACATGTCACCGGCTCGCCGTTCGCGTCCCTGCACGCCGGCGGGGTGTAGAGCCCGCCTCCCATCATCACCCCTCCATCCGCTCGGGAACCGGAGGGTGCGGGGGAGGCGGGCTCCGTTGGAAGGTGGGTGCACGCCGCCGATAGGGCGAGCGCGCACAGCAGGGCGAGACGCTTCATGATGAATTTCTCCGGCGTGGGATAGTGGGAAGGGCCGCGCCGGGAAATGTACAGAATAAACACAGAATCCGTCAGAACCCGCTACCAAACCCCAAGCCGCCATCTTGCGCTGGAGTCTGTGCAGCGGCCCGACTACACAGGACGGGATCTGGGGATCAGCTTGCGGGCCGAAGTGTCCGACGCCGTGGCGCGACT
>DASYJZ010000688.1:0-3084 GCA_035995965.1 Longimicrobium sp.
CCGTTCCTGCGCGTCTCTGCGTGAACCCTTCCGTTTTCAGGGCCGGGGTTGAGCGCCACTTGCGGGAAGGGCTAGATTACGGGCCGTTTTCCATCTTCCGCTGAATCGGGTTGCGATGAGCCAGGACCGGCACGAGAGCGACAGCTACAACCCCGCCGCCGTCGAGCGGAAGTGGCAGGCACGCTGGGACGAGCAGGGCGTCAACACCTGGACCGACGAGCAGCTCCGGTCCGCCAGGAAGCCCTTCTACAACCTGATGATGTTCCCCTATCCGTCGGCCGAGGGGCTGCACGTGGGGAACATCTACGCGTTCACCGGCGCCGACGTCTACGGCCGCTTCAAGCGTCTGCAGGGGTTCGACGTGTTCGAGCCCATCGGCTTCGACGCGTTCGGCATCCACTCCGAGAACTTCGCGCTCAAGCAGGGGATCCACCCCTCCGAGCTGATCCCGCGCAACGTGGAGCGCTTCACCCGGCAGTTGCGCCGCGTGGGGCTGATGTACGACTGGAGCCACACCGTCGACACCACCGACCCCTCGTACTACCGCTGGACGCAGTGGGTCTTCCTGCAGCTCTACAAGCACGGCCTGGCCGAGAAGAAGGCCGCGCCGGTCAACTGGTGCCCGGGCTGCCAGACGGTGCTCTCCAACGAGCAGGTGGTGGGCGGCGAGTGCGAGCGCTGCGGCACGCCGGTGGAGATGCGCTTCCTGAGCCAGTGGTTCTTCCGCATCACCGACTACGTGGAGCGGCTGCTGGAGAACCTCAAGACGCTGGACTGGTCCGAGAAGACGCTGAAGGCGCAGGAGAACTGGATCGGCAGGAGCGAGGGCGCCGAGATCGAGTTCCCCATCGCCCGCGCGAAGGCCGCGGACGACCGGCACGCGCCCGCGCAGGTCGAGGCGGAGAAGCCGGTGATCCGCGTCTTCACCACGCGTCCGGACACGGTGTTCGGCGCCACCTACATGGTGCTGGCCCCGGAGCATCCGCTGGTGGACCGCGTCGCCTCCCCCGAGCGGCGCGAGGCGGTGGAGGCGTACCGGCGCCAGGCCACCGCGCAGGACCTGGTCACGCGCAAGAAGACGGACAAGACCAAGACGGGCGTCGACACCGGCGGCCGCGCCGTCAATCCCGCGACGGGGAAGGAGATCCCCGTCTGGATCGCCGACTACGTGCTGATGGAGTACGGCACCGGCGCCATCATGGCCGTCCCCGGCCACGACGAGCGCGACTTCGAGTTCGCCACCGCGTTCGGCCTCCCCATCGTCCGCGTGGTCGCCGGCGAGGGGGACGACGCGTCGGCGCCGCCGGCGGAGGCGTGCACCGGGCCGGGGCGGCTGGTGAACAGCGGGCGGTTCGACGGGATGGAGGTGGAGGAGGCGAAGCGCGCCATCACCGGGTGGCTGGCGGAGAAGGGGCTGGCGAAGGCGCGGGTGAACTACCGGCTGCACGACTGGACGATCTCGCGGCAGCGCTACTGGGGCCCGCCCATCCCCATCCTCTATTGCGACGCGTGCGGCACCGTCCCCGTGCCCGAGGACCAGCTCCCGGTGCTGCTCCCCGCGATCGCCGACTACAAGCCCGACGCGAGCGGCGTGAGCCCGCTGGCGCGCCACGAGGAGTGGTACGTCACCGACTGTCCGTCGTGCGGGGGGAAGGCGCGGCGGGAGACCGACGTGAGCGACACCTTCCTCGACAGCGCCTGGTACTTCCTGCGCTACCCGTCGGCCAACAACGCGCAGGTGCCGTTCGATCCGGGGCTCACGAAGCACTGGCTGCCGGTGGACAGCTACATCGGCGGCAACGAGCACGCGGTGCTGCACCTGCTCTACGCGCGCTTCGTGACCATGGCGCTGCACGACATGGGGCTGGTGGCCTTCGAGGAGCCGTTCGTCCGCTTCCGCGCGCACGGGCTGATCGTGAAGGACGGGGCGAAGATGTCGAAGTCGAAAGGGAACGTGGTGGTGCCCGACGAGTTCATCGCCGAGTGGGGCGCGGACACCTTCCGCACCTACCTGATGTTCCTGGGCCCGTACCAGGAGGGGGGCGACTTCCAGGAGGCGGGGATCAGCGGCCCGTACAACTTCCTCACGCGGCTGTGGGGCGCGGTGCTCTCGTCCGTCGACCGGCCGCTGGACGACGCCGTCGAGCAGAAGCTGCACGCCACCATCGCCAAGGTGACGGAGGACCTGGAGGTGCTCTCGTTCAACACCGCGGTCGCGGCGATGATGGAGTACCTGAACCTGGTCCGCGCCGGCGGCCGCACGCCGGAGCGTGCCGCGGTGGAGCCGCTGGTGCGGCTGGTGGCGCCCTTCGCGCCGCACGCGGCCGAGGAGATGTGGGAGCGGCTGGGCCACCCGGACTCCATCTTCCGCACCGCGCGGTGGCCGGACTTCGACCCGGCGAAGGCGGTGGCGGACACGGTGGAGTTCGTGGTGCAGGTGAACGGGAAGCTCCGCGCCCGCATGCCCATGCCCCGCGGCATCGCCGAGGCCGCCGCGCGCGACGCCGCCCTGGCCGACGAGAACGTCCGCAAGTTCCTCGACGGCAAGCAGGTGCGAAAGACGATCTTCGTCCCCGACCGCCTGCTGAACCTCGTCGTCGGCTGACGAACGCGCTACCCAGGCGGAGAGAGCCCCGGCCGAACGCCTTCGGCCGGGGCTCTCTCGTTCTATAAGAAATGTGCACGCTATTTTATAAGTGATGTGCACAGTATCTTACAGCTATTGTGCACGGAATACTAGAAGATTTGTGCACCGGGTGTTATAATGATTGTGCACCACATGACAAAGGCGAAGGACGATGAGCGAAACGGACGGATTACCCCGGGAAAGTGCCCTCGGATGGTGGCGGGAGCACGCGGAACGAGAAGACTACGTCATCGGGAAGGAAGACTTTCCCGGCCCCGCGGAGAGCGCGTTTCTCCGCTCCGGAGGATACGTGCTGGAGGTCGCCGCCGGCTCGGCATGGATCCTTGCGCGACCGGGCGTAGACGTGCTGCCGGACGCCTTCTACCCGAACTACTGGAAGATCGTCCGGCTGGTGATGGAGGGGTATGCGCCCGCCGCCGTGGAGCGCGTCTCCGCCG
>DASYJZ010000689.1:0-2532 GCA_035995965.1 Longimicrobium sp.
CGCCGCGCCCCAGCGCCTCGAGCGTGGCCCGCGCCGCGGCGCGGGCGCGCGGCCGGTCGGCCGGCTCCACGGTGAGCGGCCCCGTGGGCAGGGGGCGGAAGCGGGCGCGGGAGCCGAAGAGCGGGCAGGGGAGCGTCACCAGCCCGTGCTCCAGGGTGCCGTCGGCCGAGCGGAAGACGCCCTGCACGATCTCGCCGTGGTGCGCGCGCACCTCGGCGCTCCCCGCGCGCGGCGGGGCGGCGGAGGGGTAGAGGGCCGGGGCGCGGGCGGGGAGCGCGCGCTCGGCGGCGCGGAGCTCCAGGGGTCGGGTGGACGTGATCATTCCATTGCTCGTCGGAAACTGTGTTCACCGGGGCGCGCGCTGCGCCCGCGGAGGTGGGGCGGACTCGGCTCAGCGCGCGTCCACCACCCCGAAGCCGCACCACTCCATCACGCTCATGGCGCTGAACAGCTTGTGCTGCGCCTGCACCCAGGCCAGCGAGCGCGGCCCGTCGAGCACCTCGTCGTCCACGTCCTCGCCGCGCACGGCGGGGAGGTCGTGCATGAACACCGCGCCCTCGTTGCCGACGCGCTCGATCAGCGCCCGGGTGACGCGGAAGGGGGCGAAGCGCTGCTTCCAGTCCGCGTGGGCCTTCTCGACCCCCATCTCCTGCCAGCGGCTGGTGTAGACCACGTCGAACCCTTCGTCCACGCCGTCCAGGTCGTGCGTCTGCTCGATGGAGGCGCCGTGCACCGCCGCCAGCGACTGCGCGGTGGCGAGCAGGTCGCCGTCCACCCCGTAGCCCGCGGGGGTCGCGAGCAGCAGCCGCATCCCGGCGACGCGGCTCATGGCCAGCGCCAGGGCGGCGGCGGTCTTGTTCCCCTCGCCGCAGTAGAGCACGGAGACGCCCTCCAGCCGGCCGAAGTGCTCCAGGATCGTCGTCAGGTCGGTGAGCGCCTGGGTGGGGTGCTCGTCGCTGCTGAGCGCGTTCACGACGGACATCGAGGGGTGCGCGGCGAAGCCCCGCATCTCGTCGACGCTCTCGTTGGTGCGCATCACCAGCACGTCCAGGTAGCCGGCGAGCGTCCTCGCGGTGTCTCCCAGCGACTCGCCGGTGGTGGTCTGCAGCTCGCCGGGGCCGAAGTGCACCACCGTCGCCCCCAGCCGGCCGGCGCCCACCTGGAAGCCGGTGCGGGTGCGCGTGCTGGTCTTGCGGAAGTACACGCCCACGGTGCGGCCGCGCAGCGTCTGCGGGTCTTCCCCCGCGTGCTTGATGGCCAGCGCACGGCGGCAGAGGTAGAGCACCTCGTCGGGCGACAGGTCCAGGATCGACAGGACGTGGCGGCGCACCACGCCCGGCTCGCGCACGGCGACGGGGGGGATGGGGAGCGCCGCGGCCGGGATCTCGGCGTGCAGGGTCATGCGAACACCTCGTGGCTACGCGCGGCGGCGACGGCGAACGCTGCCGGAAGGGCCGGAGCGGCCTGGGCCTCGGGGGGGCTGGTGGCCTCGATCAACGCCTTGATGGCGCGCAGCGCGGCCTTCATGCGGTCCATGCTTTCCGTGCCGATGCCCACCCGCATGTAGCTGTCGCACGACTTGCCGTACCCTACGCCTGGAACCGCGACCACCTTGTGCTCCGACAGCAGCCGCAGGCCGAACTCCTCGGACCCGAGGGTGGACGGCGCGATGCTCACGAAGAAGTAGAAGGTGGCGCTCCCGTCCATGTAGCGAAGCCCGATCTCGTCCATGTACCGGCCCAGCATGGCGCGCTTTTCCACCACCTCGCGGATCTGCGGCTTGGTGATCGCCAGGATGTCGTCGAAGTGGCGCTCCAGGTACTGCTCCAGGACGGTGGCCGGGCACGTCATCAGGTGCTGGTTGATCTTGAGCAGCTGCGCCATCACGCGCGCGTTGGAGATCAGGTAGCCGATTCGCCACCCCGAGAGCCCCCACCCCTTCGACATGGTGTTGCAGATGATCGTGTGCTCCTTCTCCGGGTCGTCCAGGCCGCAGGAGACGAACGGCACGGTCGAGACGAAGTCGCTGTACGCCTCGTCGGAGACGAGGTAGATGCCGTGCTCCTTCGCCACCTGGTGCAGGTACCGCAGCTCGTCGCGCGTGTACACCCTGCCCGTGGGGTTCTGCGGCGAGCAGATGACCAGCGCGCGCGTGCGGGGGGTGACCCAGCTGCCCAGCTCCGCCACCGGCACGTCGTGCGGAACCATGATGGGGTTGCCGTGGCACAGGCGAACCTGCTCGCTGTAGCTCACCCACGCCGGCTCCGGCACCACCACCTCGTCGCCCGGCTCCAGCAGCGCCATGAAGCTCATGTGCAGGCCCAGCTTGGACCCGGCCGTGACGACGATCTCGCTCGCCGCGTCCACCGGCACCCCGTACTGGCCGTCGTAGTACGCCGCCAGCTTCTGGCGCAGCCCGGGAAGCCCCCGGGAGTCCGAGTAGTGGTAGAGCGCGGGGAACGGAAGGGTGTCGAACGGATAGAGGGGGATATCGAAATGGGCCTCGCCGAACGAGCAGATGGTCACGTCCTC
>DASYJZ010000690.1:0-2306 GCA_035995965.1 Longimicrobium sp.
GATACGGTCGCCGCGGACGGGGTGGGAGGGGTGGTACTGGAGACGCGGGGAGGGAAGGTGCTTCTAGGGGTGATGGCCACGCCCGCCGCTGCCCGGGTCTTCGGTGATTCGGCTCTTCGCCTGGCCCGCCGCATCCCGGCAATGCCGGAGGTGCCGGCGGTGCCGGCGGTGCCGGCAGATTCAACCCGGCCGGGAGCATCACCGATGCACTGACTGCTCTACCGCTGCTCTCGGACTGATTCCCCGGACAGTCGGCGCCTACTCCTGCGGATTGACCTTACTGCGCCGCCGGGCACGGAAGAATTCGCGCAGCAGGTCCCCCGCCTCGTCGGCGAGGATGCCGGCCGTGAGGTCGACGCAGTGGTTGAGGCGGGGATACTGGATCAGGTTCTGCAGCGACCCGGCCATCCCGCTTTGGGATCGGGGGTGGCCAGGATGCGCACACTACGCTGCGAGCGCGCTTCGAGCGGCGTGCTCCAGCACGGTCCGCACCTGGTCCAGGGATACGCCGGGAAAGAGCCGCACGAACTCGTCGACTGCGACACCGTCCTCCAGGTTTTCGAACAGGGCCGCGATGGGCACGCGGCTCCCTCGAAAGATCCAGACCCCGCTCACGCGCTCGGGATCGCGCTCCACCGCGGCGCAGGTAGACCAGTCCATCATTTTAGAATCCTGACGGTAAACGCTCGCGAGGTGCGCGCGCCTCCAAGGGTGTACGCGCTGACCGGCAATATAACGGACCCAGGCTTGGCTGGGACAGCGCTCACCTGGAGCTGGGGCGGCAGGTCTATCCTCCGCCGGGTCCACGACCTATCCCACGGGCTCCTGCTGATCGTCGCGCGGCTGGCGCCGCCGGGCGCGGAAGAAGGCGCGCAGCACGTCGCCCGCCTCGTCTGCGAGGACGCCGGCGGCCAGCTCGACGCGGTGGTTCAGGCGGGGGTGCTGGACGAGGTTCTCCAGCGACCCGCTCATCCCCGCCTTGGGGTCGGCGGCGGCGAAGACCAAACGCGGGATGCGGGCGAGGACGATGGCGCCGGAGCACATGGCGCAGGGCTCCAGCGTGACGTAGAGGGTGCAGCCGAGCAGTCGCCAGTGGCCGATCACCTCGGCGGCGCGGCGGATGGCGACCATTTCTGCGTGGGCGCTGGGGTCCTGCCGCGTGTGCGTGAGGTTGTGCCCGCGCGCCACCAGCTCGCCGTCACGGACGATCACGGCGCCGACTGGCACCTCGCCCAGCGCCTCGGCCGCGCTCGCCTCCTCCAGCGCGAGCCGCATCCACCGCTCGTCGTCCTCTTGGTCGCTCATTCCGAACCCCAAAAAGATTGGCTCGCACAGGGGTCACAGGGGAACTTCCCACTCGTCCTCCGTGACCTCTGTGACCCCTGTGAGAGATTAAGCTGTGCTTGAGCCAAATGCGAAGCCCCCTCGCCCGCGCCGGGGGAGAGGGGGCAATCGCCTCGGACGATCAGCCGTCTCAGGCGTGGGCCAGGGCGCGGTCGGGCGCGGGGGCGGACGAGCCCTGGCGCTCAAGGCGGCGGAAGAGCCCGGTCACCCGGCCCAGCACGGTGAAGTCCTCGTGCTCGTGCACCAGGATCGGCGGATAGTTCGCGTTCGCCGGCTCCAGCACTATCTGGCCGTCGGCCGCCTCGAAGTACCGCTTCACCGCGCTCTCGCCGTCGATGCGGGCGGCCACGATCTCGCCGTTGCGCACGTCCGCGTCGGCCACGGGCTCCACCACGATCAGGTCGCCGTCGTCGATCCCCGCGTCGACCATGCTGTCGCCCTTCACCTCCAGCACGAAGGCGTCGGCGCTCCCCACCAGCTTGCGGTCGAGCTCGTAGATCTCGCGCACGTGGTCGCGCAGCAGCGCCGGCGTCCCCGCGGCGATCTTCCCGTAAAGCGGCGCCGAGACCACCGCCGGGTACAGGTTCATCCCCACGATGCGCACCCCGCGCGAGCGGCTGGCGTCGCGCTCGATGTGCCCCTTGTCGGCCAGCGACTGCAGGTGCTCCGAGACGGTCTTGGTCGACTTGATGCCGAAGCGCTTCCCGATCTCGCGGATGCTCGGCTGGTAGGTGTTCTCCTTCAGGTAGTCGACCAGGTAGTTCAGGATCCTGCGCTCGATCTTGGTCAATGGCTCCGGCATGGACGCCTCCTGTGACCAACGTTTATCCCGAGTCGCGTGACGGCGGAACCGACCGGCCGCGGGTTTCCAGGGGAGAGGGCGGAGATGGGGAAAACGAACGAAGGGGATACACAGCGAACTGCGCACCCCCTCCCATGCTTCCCCAGGTGGAACCCCGCCT
>DASYJZ010000691.1:0-2090 GCA_035995965.1 Longimicrobium sp.
GGGGTGATGGCCACCTTCGGCGACGCCTTCACCCGCGCGGGCGGCACGATCGTCGCCGACGACCCCTACCTCCCGGCGACGTACGACAGCGCCAACACGCTCGACCCCTACCTGACGCGCGCCTTCCGCCGCGGCGCCGACGCGCTGGTGATCGGGGGGCAGGCGCCGGAGGGGCTGAAGATCATTGCGGCGGCGCGCCGGCTGGGCTTCACCGGGCCGATCCTCGGCGCCGACGGGCTCACCGGGGTGAAGGACGGGGGGCCGGTGGCCGAGGGGGTGTACGTGAGCTCGACCTTCCTCCCCGACCGCCCGGCGGAGAAGGCGCAGCGCTTCGTGCAGGCGTACCGGCAGCGCTACAACGAGCTCCCGGACCACCGCGGGGCGATGACCTACGACGCGCTCTACCTGCTGAAGGACGCGGTCGAGCACGCGGGAACCGGCCGCCGCGAGGTGCGCGACTACGTGGCGGGGATCGGCATCAGCCGCCCGAAGTTCGACGGCGTCTCCGGCAGCATCCAGTTCGACCGCAACGGCGACGTGGTCGGCAAGGAGGTCGCCGTCGGCGTGGTGCGCGGCGGCCAGCTCGTCACCTCGCGCTGAATCCGCCCCGAACGCACGCAACGCCCCGGGTCCCCAGCGGCCCCGGGGCGCTTTCGCATCTCCGGCCCGGCTGGTCTCACGCAGCGCCGCGGAGCCGCGGAGAAACGGCCGCGGCTTCACGTTCCTCCACTTGATCGCGCCACCGCCGCGGCATAGTCCGCGCAGGCGGACTTCGTGCCGTTCCAGCGGCGGGTTTCCAACCCGTCGTAGATCCAACCCCTCGACGATGCCCCAGCCCGTGACCCACGACCCCCTGCCGTCCAGCGGCGCCTCGCACCTGGAGTGCACCCGCTGCGGCGCGCGCTACTCCGCCGACGAGCCGCACCGGCTCTCGCCCTGCTGCGAGAAGCCGCTCTATCCGCGCTACGACCTGGCGGCGATCGGCGCCCGGCTCGGGCGCGACGACCTCGCCTGCCGCTCCGCCGACCTGTGGCGGTACGCCGAGCTCCTCCCGGTGCGCGACCCCGCGAACGCCGTCCGCCTGGGCGAGGGGTGGACGCCGCTGATCGACGCGCCCCGGCTGGCGGCCCGGCTGGGCGTGGCGCGGCTGTGGATCAAGGACGAGGGGCAGAACCCCACCGCCTCGTTCAAGGCGCGCGGCCTGTGCATGGCCGTCTCGCGCGCGAAGGAGCTGGGGATCGGCGAGGTGGCCCTCCCCTCGGCGGGGAACGCGGGGAGCGCCACCGCCGCCTACGCCGCCGCCGCCGGGATGCGCGCGCACGTCGTCGTCCCCCGCGACACCCCCGCGCCGATCGTGGAGGAGATGCGCGCGCTGGGGGCCGACGTGGAGCTGATCGATGGGCTGATCACCGACTGCGCCGTGCGCGTGGCGGCCGGCGCGCGCGAGCACGGCTGGTTCGACCTGTCGACGCTGAAGGAGCCGTACCGGGTGGAGGGGAAGAAGACGATGGGGTACGAGGTCGCCGAGCAGCTCGGATGGACGCTCCCCGACGTGATCGTCTACCCCACCGGCGGGGGGACGGGGCTGGTGGGGATGTGGAAGGCGTTCGCGGAGATGGAGGCGCTGGGGTGGATCGGGCCCGAGAGGCCGCGGATGGTCTCGGTGCAGGCCTCCGGCTGCGCGCCGATCGTGCGCGCCTGGGAGGAGGGCGCCGAGTTCGCCGCCGGCTGGGACGACGCGCACACCTACGCCTCCGGGCTGCGCGTGCCCAAGGCGGTGGGCGACTTCCTGATCCTGGGCGCGGTCCGCGCCTCCGGCGGCGCCGCCGTGGCCGTTTCGGACGACGAGATGCGACGCTGGACGCCGATCGTCGGCGCCGACAGCGGGATCTTCTGCGCCCCCGAAGGCGCCGCCACCGCCGCCGCGGTCGACCTCCTGCGGCGCACCGGGGCGGTGCGCGAGAGCGACCGCGTGGTCCTGTTCAACACCGGGAGCGGCCTCAAGTACGTCGGGATGTAGTACTAGAGCAGATTGCGGATGGCTCCAGAGCAACCTCGGCTCAGCGCCCTCTCCGGCTCGCTCAGGCTCG
>DASYJZ010000692.1:0-4149 GCA_035995965.1 Longimicrobium sp.
ACAGTCAACGCATCGGAGAACCTCACCCCGTGCTTGCGGTAGTTGCCTTCGGACTTCGCTTGATCCCACTCATAGGTCAGCATAGGCAATGTATGTACGGATGTACACAACAACAAGTGCGGGAAGCGCGGACGGAGAAGCTCACCGCAAGTGGACATCGTCAAAACGAGACCGGCCCCGCGGAGCGCGGGGCCGGTCTCGGATACCAGCCTTGGAAACGTTGCGTGGTCTCACGCCCGCGCCGTCCCGTACAGGATCGCCTTCTTCACCTCGCCGATGGCGCGGGTGATCTTGATCTCGCGGGGGCAGGCCTCGGTGCAGTTGAAGATGGTGCGGCAGCGCCAGACGCCTTCGCGGTCGTTCAGCCGCTCCAGCCGCTCGCCCGCAGCCTCGTCGCGGCTGTCGAAGATGAAGCGGTGCGCGTTCACGATCGCGGCGGGGCCCACGAACTCGTCGTTCGCCCAGAAGCTGGGGCAGCTCGTGGTGCACGCCGCACAGAGGATGCACTTGGTGGTGTCGTCGAAGCGCTCGCGCTCCTCCACGCTCTGGATGCGCTCCCGCTCCGGCGGGCGGCTGTCGTTCACGAAGAAGGGGAGCACGGAGCGGTACTGCGCGAAGAAGGGCTCCATGTCCACCACCAGGTCCTTGATCACGCGGAAGCCCATCAGCGGCTCCACCGTCACCCGGTCGCCCACGTCGCGCACCAGCACCTTGCAGGCGAGCCGGTTCACGCCGTTGATGCGCATCGCGTCGCTCCCGCAGATGCCGTGGGCGCAGCTCCGGCGATAGGTCACGGCGCCGTCCTGGTACCACTTCACCGCGTTCAGCACGTCGAGCACGCGGTCGGTGGGCTCCACCTCCACCAGGTACTCGCGGTAGTACGGGACCTCGTCGGTCTCGGGGTTGTAGCGCAGGATGCGAAGCGTCAGCGTGCTCATCGTCAGTACACCCGCTCCTTGGGCTGGAACTTCGTGATGGTCACGGGCTTGTACGAGATCAGCAGCTCCCCGCCCTCGCTGCGCGTCACCAGCGTGTGCTTCAGCCATTCAACGTCGTCGCGCTTCTCATGGTCCTCGCGCATGTGCGCGCCGCGGCTCTCGGTGCGGTTCAGCGCGCTGAGCGCCGTCACCTCGGCCAAGTCCAGCAGGTTCCCCAGCTCCCACGCCTCCAGCAGGTCGGTGTTGAAGGCGCGCCCGCGGTCCATCACCCCCACGCCCTGGTAGCGTTCCTTCAGCTCGCGCACCTTCGCCAGCGCCTCGCTCATCCCCGGGCCGTTGCGGCTGATGCCGACGTCGTCCTGCATCACGTCCTGCATCTCCTCGCGCAGCTTGGCGGCCGGCTCGCCCCCCTGGTTCCCCAGGATGCGCCCGAACTGCTCCTCCACGCGCGCCGTGGGGTCCGCCGGGAGCTCGGGGAGGTCCGCCGTGCGGCAGAAGCGCTCCATCTCGATCCCCCCGCGCCGCCCGAACACCACCAGGTCCAGCAGCGAGTTGGTCCCCAGCCGGTTGGCGCCGTGCACCGAGACGCAGGCACACTCGCCGGCGGCGTAGAGCCCCGGAAGCACCGTGTTCTCCGAGTCGATCACCGCGCGGCACCAGACGTCCGTGGGGATGCCGCCCATGGCGTAGTGCGCGGTGGGCTGGACCGGCATCGGCTCCTTCACCGGGTCCACGCCCAGGTAGGTGCGGCAGAAGTCGGCGATGTCCGGCAGCTTGTTCTCGATCACGTCGGCGCCCAGGTGGGTGGCGTCGAGGTAGACGTACTTCTTCCCCCCGATCCCCCGCCCTTCCCGGATCTCCTTGTGGATCGCGCGGGCGACGACATCCCTCGATGCGAGGTCCTTCATGGTCGGCGCGTAGCGCTCCATGAAGCGCTCGCCCTGGTCGTTGCGCAGCACGCCGCCCTCACCGCGCACTCCCTCCGTGATCAGGATCCCCAGGCGGTAGATGCCGGTGGGATGGAACTGGTAGAACTCCATGTCCTCCAGCGGCACCCCGGCCCGGAGCGCGACCGCCACCCCGTCGCCGGTGTTGGCGTGCGCGTTGGAGGTGATGGACCACACCCGGCCGAATCCCCCCGTCGCGAACTCCACCGCCTTGGCGCGGAAGACGTGCAGGTCGCCCGATGCGACGTGCCAGGCGACGACGCCGCAGCAGCGGCCGTCGTGGATCAGCACGTCGACCACCTGGAACTCGTCGTAGAAGTCGACCCCGTTCTTGACGCAGTTCTGGTAGAGCGTCTGCAGGATCATGTGCCCGGTGCGGTCGGCCGCGTAGCAGCTGCGGCGCACGGGGCCCTGCCCGAAGTGGTGCGTGTGCCCGCCGAAGGGGCGCTGGGCGATCTTCCCGTCGGCCGTGCGGCTGAAGGGGAGCCCCAGGTGCTCCAGCTCGATGATGACGGGGACCGCCTCTTCGCACATCGTCTCGATGGCGTCCTGGTCGCCCAGGTAGTCGCTCCCCTTGACGGTGTCGAAGGCGTGCCACTCGGGGTGGTCTTCCTCGAGGTTGGCGAGCGCGGCGCCGATCCCGCCCTGCGCCGCGCCGGTGTGCGAGCGGGTGGGGTAGAGCTTGGAGATGACGGCGGTGCGCAGGTCGGGGTTGCGCGACAGCTGGATGGCCGTCATCAGCCCCGCCCCGCCGCCGCCCACCACCAGCGCGTCGTAGCTGTGCGTGTGGATCATCAGCCGGGAACCGCGGGGTTGAAGGCGAGGAGCGCGAAGATCCCCCAGGCGAGCGACAGCAGCACGACGGCGTACGCCACCGTCTTCACCGCCAGCCGCACCCCGGGGCGCCGCACGTAGTCCTCGATGGAGTAGCGCAGCCCGTTCAGCCCGTGGAGCATGGCGAAGCTCACCAGGGCCACGTTGAACAGCCGCCAGAAGGGGTTGGTCCAGCGCTCGCGCACCAGGTCGGCGTCCAGGTGCTCCACGCCCACGATCAGGTTCCACCAGACGAGGTGGTAGAGCGCCATGAAGATCAGGGCCAGGCCGCTGATCCGCATGAAGAACCAGGCGTACAGCTCGAAGTTGCTCCGCTGGTCGCGCGCGGGGCGATCGTAGCCGCCGCGGCGGTTGCGCACGAGCGCGCTCATGGGCGCGCCTCCACGGGCGCGACCGGCGCCGGCGCCGCCTGGGCGGGGCCGCGGTAGTCGGAGATGGAGGGGTGCCGCGCGTTCACCCGTTCCTCGTGGCGCGCCGCGCCCGGCTCCGCGCGCAACCCGAAGAGCGGCGCCAGCATGATCCAGGCGACGGGAAGGATGAGCAGCACCGCCGCGCCCAGCGCGCCCAGCGCCAGCCGCCGCTGGTGGCGCATGGTGGCGGGCCAGAAGTCCTGCACGATGATGCGCAGCCCGTTCAGCCCGTGGAAGAGCACCGAGAAGAAGATCAGCAGCTCGGCGAAGCGGAAGAGCGGGTTGCGGTAGAGCGCGAGCGCGTGGTCGTACAGCCCCGGCCAGTAGATCACGATGGCCGTGTCGACCACGTGGATGATCAGGAACAGGAGGATGCCGATCCCCGTGGCCCGGTGCAGGACCCAGGTCCACATCCCCTCGCGGCCGCGGTACCGCAGCGCGGTCCACAGCCCGCGGACCCTGTGCACGGTAGCCATATGCGTCGGTGCTTCCCCCGTCGGTGTCTTTTCTGATCGCCGTCCGGCCGCAAGGACGCGCGCCGCGCCACCCGAACGGGGGGCGCGGCGCGGTCCCGCCGGCGGCGCTCCGCTACTTCACCAGCGCCATCGGCTCCAGCACGGCGTCGGCCGAGGCCTTCAGCGCGGCCTTCTCGTCGTCCGTGAGCTCCACCTCGATCACCCGCTCCATCCCCCTGGCCCCCAGCAGCACGGGGACGCCCAGGAACAGGTCGCTGAAGCCGTACTCGCCCTGCAGCCACGCGGCGCAGGGGAGGATGCGCTTCTTGTCCTTCACGATCGCCTCGGCCATCTGCACCGCGCCGGCGCTGGGCGCGTAGTAGGCCGAGCCCGTCTTCAGGAGGGAGACGATCTCGGCGCCGCCGCCGCGGGTGCGCTTGACGATGGCGTCGAGCTTCTCGCGGTCGATGAGCTGCGTGACCGGGATCCCGGAGACGGTGGTGTAGCTGATCAGCGGCACCATGGTGTCGCCGTGGCCACCCAGCACCATCGCCTGGATGTCCTC
>DASYJZ010000693.1:0-2358 GCA_035995965.1 Longimicrobium sp.
GCACGCGCGCGGACAGCACGGCGGCGGCCGCGGCGGGTGCTCCGCAGGCGGCCGCGCCGGCCGTGGCCCCGGGAGCTCCCGCGGCGGCGGTCCCTGCGTCCACCGGCCCGGCGGCGCGGGCCGTCACCGTCCGCTCGCCGCTCTACGAGTACACCTTCTCCACCCGCGGTGGGGCGCTCACCTCGGCCGAGCTGCTGCGCTTCCCGTCCTACGTGCACCGTGGCGAGCACGTGCAGCTCGTGCCCAGGGGCGCGGGCGACGTCCTCTCCGGCACCGCCGTGGCCGCGGGGCGCACGCTGGACCTGCGCACCGCCGAGTTCACCCCCAGCACCGAGCGCCTGGTGGTCGACTCGCTGGGTGGGCCCAGGACGCTGACCTTCACCGCCACGCAGAACGGCGCGCCCGTCGCCGAGGTCGCCTACACCTTCCGGCCGAACGACTACGTGGTCGACGTCCGCGGGCGGCTGCTGGGGCTGGGCGGCTCGGGGACGCTGTACACCAGCCTGGGCACCGGCCTCGCGCCGCACGACGCCAAGGAGCACAACACCCAGCGCGAGCTCAGCTTCGTGGCCTGGAACGGCCGCCGTGTGGAGCGCGAGTACCTCTCCAAGATCAAGCCCGGGCAGCAGGACACCATCACCGGCCCGCTCTCCTGGGCGGGGGTGCGCGACCGCTACTTCCTGATGGCGCTGATCCCGCAGGGGCGCGCGTTCACGCGCCTGGTCGCGGTCGACCAGCCGGACGAGAGCTACAACGTGGCCGGCGACGCGCTCGTCTCCCCCCGCGCCGCGGCGACCGTGGCGCTGCCGGTGGGGCCGGACGGCGCCTTCGCCTACCGGGCGTACCTGGGGCCGCTGGAGCACGGGCGGCTGGTGGCGGTCGGGAACCAGCTCGAAGAGGTGAACCCGTACGGCTACCGCTGGCTTCGCCCGATCGTGCGCCCCATCGCCGCCTTCGTGCTCTGGTCGCTGCGCGAGCTGCACGGGCAGTTCCGCATGCCGTACGGCTGGGTGCTGGTGCTCTTCGGCGTGCTGGTGCGGCTGGTCACCTGGCCGCTGAACGCGCGGGCCATGCGCGCGCAGATGAAGAACATGGCCGTGCAGCCGCAGCTCCAGGCGCGGATGAAGGAGATCCAGACGAAATGGGCGAAGGAACCGCAACGGCAGCAGCAGGAGATGATGGCGATGTACAAGGAGATGGGGGTGAACCCCTTCTCCATGATGTCCGGCTGCCTCCCGATGCTGATCCCCATGCCGGTGCTCATCACCCTCTTCTTCGTCTTCCAGGGGGCGATCGAGTTCCGCGGCACCCGCTTCGCCTACCTGCCGGACCTCTCGCTTCGTGACCCCTATTACCTGCTGCCCATCCTGCTGGTGGTGTCGATGTTCGGCCTGCAGTGGATCAGTACGAAGTTGAGCGGGATGGAGCAGAACCCGCAGACGAAGACGATGCTGTACACCATGCCCCTGATGATGGGGTTCTTCTTCTGGTTCATGCCGTCGGGGCTCAACCTGTACTACGTGAGCAGCAACCTGGCTTCGCTGCCGCAGCAGCTCATGATCGCGCAGGAGCGCCGCCGCGCCACCGAGGCCCAGAAAGCCGCCGACCTGGCGAAGCTCCCCCGCCGCCCCGGCGCCGCGAAGGAGCTCCCCCGACGACGGTGACCGTTTGTTGCCCGGGATAGGAGCGCTCGCCTCACGAAGAGGCGGGCGTTTTCTTTGCGGCGCTAAAAGAAAAGGATGTCATTCCTGATGGTCGCCGTTAGCGCTTCGCCTTCGTCGACGCCAAATGCCCGGCGGCGACCAAAGGACTCATACCGATTTCGCAGAATGTCTGTTCATCCGCTCCGACACTTGAGACGTCATCCTGAGCGGTGCCGCTGCGCCGGCCTGGACGCCTCACCAACGCCTGGCGGCACCCGAGGGATCTAGACTTTTCCGCCGCGATGAGGTCGGCTTCGTCGCGGCGACAGGTCTTAGATCCCTCGGCGCCGGCCACGGTTCAGCGTTGGTTCAGGTATAGAGCGGCGGCGTCTTCGGGATGACGTCCCTTTGCACAATCGATTTCGGAAGTCGGTATCACAACTCCGCCATTCGCCGCGGGGTCTTCCCCCGTCCATCCGATCCTTCTCCAGCGCGGATCCCGCCGATGTCGCAGTTGCCGCGGCGTCGTGCGCGACGCATTCTCCCGCCCATGCCCGACTCTCCCTTCGCGCCCGACACCATCGCCGCCATCGCGACCCCGCACGGCCGCGGCGCCGTTGCCCTGCTGCGCGTCTCCGGGCCCGGCGCGCTGGACGTGCTGCGGCGTGTCGCACCCTCGGTCGATGGGATGGAGCCGCGGGTGCAGCGCCTGGCC
>DASYJZ010000694.1:0-14072 GCA_035995965.1 Longimicrobium sp.
GGCGTCCGATTCGCCCTGCCCGCGTCTCTCCGGCCCCTGCTCCGAGTGCTGGGGATGTGCGGCGGCCATCGGATCATCCCTTCCGCCGCTTTCGCATGACGACGCGGATGCTTCGCCACCGGACTTCTTAGACGCGACTCAGAAATGTCATCCTGAGCGTCGCCGCTGCTCCCGGCCCGACGGCACGCCAGACCTTGGCGGCGACCGAAGGACCTAATGTCGCGGTCGCGACACGGCCAGCGACTCGCCTGGAATGAGCGTTACCGCCAGGGCGTCTCGACCGTCGGTTGTGTGTCCTTGGCTACAGATCCTTCGGCCGCCGGGAGAGCTCAGTGTGGCTGATGATCATGAGCCGCGGCGGCGCTCAAGATCATACCAGATTCCGCGATTGGCTGTGCGTTCCTGGAGGGTATCGATGGGCCGGCTATAGATCCTTCGGCCTGCCAAGTCTTTGCCGGATAGAAGGATCAGACGAGGTCGGCCTCAGGATGACGTCTTGGAGTCTTGCACGAATGCACAGCTGATCGTGGGGGATTGGTATCATATTCTGGGGCTGGTCATCGAGTACGAAAAAGCAGCGCCTCGCATGGCAGGAGGCGCTGCGTGAGCCGTATCAACCGGAAAGGCCGCAAATCCATCACCCGTCGATCAGGCGATCGTATTCGTCGTGGCGACCGATCCAGAACCACACCACGTCGTCGCCCTCTCGGACTCCAAGCGCACGGTGGTGCGCTCCGACGCGTACGGAGCAGTACTCTCCAACGTCTTTGAAATGGAGCGACGGATGGCGAGGATCGTTCTTCAAGAGCGCGTATTTCTCGTCCGCCAGGCGCTGAATCTCCGGTGGCAACGCATGGTAGGCCTGCCAGAACCGCCGCGTGGTGTGGTGTTTCACAGCGGGGTGGTACGTCCCGCGCGAAAATCGGAGAGCGCCTCGTCGGCTAGCGCACGGAGCCGACCTTCAGCAGCGTCGCTCTCGAACTGCTGGTCCCAGAGCAGTGCGTCGAACTCGAGGAACCATGCCCGGAACCGGGACAGCTCCTCCGCCGACAGGTCACTCACGGCGCGCTCGATCTCGTGGACTGTGCTCATGCGGTGAACGCTAACGGTACGTTCGGCCGATTGGCAACCGTTTGACCCGCGTGATGTCGCCAGCCCTCACACCGGGAACCCGGCATCCGCGATCGGCTCGGGGATGACGGCTTCGGCCTCGATCTCCACCAGCATGTCGGGGTCGATGAGGGCGGCGACCTGCACCATGGTGGCGGCCGGGCGGACGTTCGCGAAGAACTCGCCGTGCGCGCGGCCGAACTCCTCCCAGCGCGCGATGTCGGTCACGAACATCCGCGTGCGCACCACGTCCTGCATCCGCGCGCCCGCCGTCGCGAGCGCCACCTCAATCGTGCGCAGCGCCTGGACCGCCTGCGCGTACGGGTCGCCGCGGCCCACCAGCTCGCCGTCGAGCATCGCCGTGGTGCCGGCGACGTAGACGTGGCGGCCCACGCGGACGGCGCGCGAGTAGCCCACCGGGCCCTCCCACGGCCCGCCGCTGGACACGTTCTGCCGCTTCTGGTCGATCGACTCCATCCCCATCCCCCGATCGTATCTACATCTACAGTGCGCCGTCCATGTAGAGCTCCAGACGCCACCCGGTCGGCGTGCGCAGTGCCCGCGCCAGGTCCATCCGCAGCAGCCCGTCGAGCACGCTGACCCCGGCGCCGACGGACCAGAGCGGGTGCTGGAAGGAGAGGTCGCCTCGGCTCCCCGCCCACCCCACGTCCGAGAAGAGCGCCAGCCGCGCCGCCCCCGAGCCGCGCCCCACCTCCCCGCGCCCGCGCCAGAACGCCGTACCCGCCGCCGTGCTCCCGTCGTAGCCGCGCAGCGTCCCCGCGCCGCCGAGGCGCCAGAGCGACTGCACCGGCACGTCGCCGAACGAGGTCCCCGCGGCCGCGTCGAGCGCGACGGCGAGCGAGGCGAGCGGCAGCGCACCCTTCAGCGTAAGCGACGGCCGCGCGAAGCGGAAGGTCCCCGCCTCGGCCTCCATCCCCAGCTCCGTCCCCCAGGTGAACCCCAGCGCGCGGCGGCCCACCAGCGGGCGCAGGACCAGCCCCACGCCGAACTGGTCCGCGCGGTCGGCCGAGATGTTCGGCCGGAAGGCGAAGTTGGAGCCGATCGCCCGCAGCGACAGGTCCGTCTCGGTGGAGACGGGGGACTGGTGCTCGCCGAAGAGGCGCCACTCCATCCACGGCCGCTCCGCACGAGGCGGCGCGCCGCGCAGCTCCGCGCCGGTGGCGCGGAAGTAGTCGCCGTTGTCGCGGCCCCAGAGCAGCGCGCCCAGCGAGTTGCCCAGGCCCAGCGGGCGCTCGAGCGGGTTCGCCGCGGCCAGCCGCCGGTACGCCGCCAGCCGCAGCCGCCGCGCCGCCGTCTCCCGGCGCACGCCGACCTCCGCGTCCGGCTCCCCCGTCGCGGTGGCGATGCGCAGCGTGCCGTCCACCGCGATCGGCCCGAAGTCCGCCGACTGCCGTGCGCCGATGGAGAGCGCTTCGACCCGGTTGAAACGCAGCAGCAGCGGCGCGCGGCGCAGGTTCGGGCGGGTGAAGACCCACGGATCCGACGCCACCTTCCCCAGCTCCCGCCCCAGGTCGTCGGCCTCCTTGCCGCTGAGCAGCGGCGCGTTGGGCGTGAGCGGCGGCGGCAGGTCGGGGCTGGTGGCGAGCGACGCGGTGTCGGCGGGCATGACCACCTCCACCTCGCGGCAGCGCCCCCGCGCGCAGAGGCAGTCGGTGTCGCCGCGGCACGCCTGCGGGGTGTCGGCGCGCTCCGCCGGCGGCGGCGCGACGGCGACGGCGCCCGGCGCCGCCAGGGGATCGCCCTCGACCCGGTACTGCGAGTAGCTGCGCTCGAAGCGGGCGGGGACGGCGAAGCCGCCGGCCGTCATGGTGGCGTCGATCGCGGAGGAGGTGGGCATCCACCAGCGCCCCTGCACCAGCCCGTACTCGGTGGTGATGTAGCGCACGTCGATGCGGATGTCCGGGAGCAGCGCCCACCCGCGGCCGCCGCGCCGTCGCCGTGCGGAGCCGCTGTCGCCGGAGATGCGGACGTTCACGCTGTGCGTGCGCCGCCCGGCCGAGTCGCGCGCGCTGCTCCCGCGGATCTCCTCGTTGAGCGAGTGCGACAGCCGCAGCAGCGTGCGCACCACGCCGAAGCTGCGGTCCTCCAGCCAGATGGAGCCGCTCACCAGCGGCGCGTCCAGCCGCCGCGGCTCCACCCGCAGCTCGAAGACGCGCACCGTCTCGCCGCCGGAGAGGCGCACGGTGAGCGTGTCGCCCGCGGTGAAGCGGTAGTCGCGCTCGCTGCCGACGGCGAGCGGATGGCGGATCCAGGTGTCGTTCCCCAGCAGCCCCATGCGCATGCGGTCGTCCGCCGGGTCGAAGGCCAGGTTGCGAGCCTCGGAGCGCACGTCGTTGTCGCCGTCGCCGTCGTCGTCGCCCACGCTGCGGGAGCGGGCGCCCACCAGCTCCACGCGGACGGGCCCGTCGCGCCGCCAGTCGATGCGCGCGGCGATCTCCTGCCCGAAGAGCGCCCGCTCGCGCAGCACCGTGCGCAGCCCGGCGGAGGCGCGCTGCCGCGCCAGCGCCTGGTAGCCGCGCACGCTGCGGTCGGCGGTGCGCCGGTACTCGCGCGCCTTCGCCACCAGCTCGCGGGCGGTGGGGTCGCGGTACGCCGCCGCGACGGCGGCGGGGCTGGCCGGGGCGGGCGCGGTGTCCTGCACCGGGGCGGCGTGCAGCAGCAGGAGGGCGGCGGCGGAAACGAGCATGGAAGACGCGTGGGCTGTGGGTTGAGCGTCGGAACAGAGCGGGTCGGCGGACGGGCTCGCCGCTGCGCGACAGTGAAGGTTCGGGGCCACGTCCCGGCGATCGACGGGCCGTGGCGGGCGGCGGAACGGATCTCGTTTCGGTGGATGGAGATGCGTCCGCGCCACGAACGTCCCGGCGCGGCCGGCCGATGGTAGCGCCGCGCCGCGGCCGTCACCTGCCGTGGACGGAGAGTGTGTCCGTCCGCACCATGATCCGTCGGGGTCGAAGCCGAGTACGGGCGCGGGCGGGCGGAGGTTTCGCGGGAACCCCCGCCCTGGCGCTGCGCGCCGGTCCCTCCCCCGAACTGCAGGGGAGGGACGGTGGCTCGCTTCGCTCGCGGCTCGTGTGGTGTGGATCTCGACAGTGGTGCGGAAGGCCGACGGTGGTGCGGAACGATCTGCCTCGGTCGCGGTTCAGCCGATCGCGTGCACGGTCGCTGCGGCAGCAGTGCAGCCGGTAGTCCGCGAAGGCGGACTTCGCGTAGTTGTTGCCGCGAATTTATTCGCCCGACTCCCGACTCCTCACCCCGCGCCGTCCGACAGCTCGCCCCGCAGCACCGTGACCGCCGTGCCGCCCAGGTGCACGCGGTCGCCGGCGGCGCGGACGCGGACGGTGCCGCCGCGACGCGAGGCCTGGTACCCGGTCAACTCGTCGCGCCCCAGCTTCGCCGCCCAGTACGGCGCGAGGACGCAGTGCGCCGAGCCCGTCACGGGGTCCTCGTCCACCCCCGCGTTCGGGGCGAAGAAGCGGGAGATGAAGTCGAAGCCGGGCCGCGACGCCCGCGCGGTGACGACCACCCCGCGCGCCCGCACGCGGCGGAGCGCGGTGATGTCGGGCGCGAGCGACGCCACCGCATGCTCCGACGCGACCTCCACGATCACGTCGAAATGGCTGCGGCCCACGTAGACGGGCTCCACGCCGAGCGCCTCGGCGAGCCCCGGGATGTCGCCGGCGGGCTGCTCGGGCTTGGCGGGGAAGTCCATCCAGATCCACTCGCCGTCGCGGCGGCAGGTGAGCCGGCCGCTCTGCGTGTGGAAGCGCGCCTCGGCCTCCGGCGCGAGCGTGCCCGTCTCCCAGAGCACGTGCGCGCTGGCGAGCGTCGCGTGGCCGCAGAGCGCGACCTCGATCGTCGGGGTGAACCAGCGCAGCCGGTAGCCTGCGTCCTCCGGGTGCAGGAAGGCGGTCTCGGAGAGGTTCATCTCCATCGCCACGTTCCGCATCCACCCCTCGTCGCGCGCGGCGTCCATCACGCACACGGCCGCGGGGTTGCCGGCGAACGGGCGGTCGGCGAAGGCGTCGACGTGGATGACGGACTGGGGCATGTCGGGTGTGGAAGAACGTGGATGGGCAGATTTGCAAGCTTCACAGCCCAAGCGGCATCTTCACCTTTGATGCGTTCTCTATCACGTACTCCGCATCCTTCAGTCGCAACGCAACCGTGAGTCTGTTTACAGTCAGGTCCGTCGGATGGTAGTCAGCGTCGTTCCGTTGGAGGCGTAGCGCCGCCAGTCGGCTCCCTAGAGTGGCGGTGGCTGCGTTCTGTGATAGTCCAGTGGACAACGGCGCATGATGGACGTCGTACTTCGGGTTTCCATACTGCTTCCTGATTTCCTCGCGTGTAACCAAATACGCAGCATAGTAGGCGCGGTTCGCCGCCGTTCGTGCACAAACTTCGTCATTCACGAGTGGTTTCTTGCTGTTACTTAGCTCCTTGGCTGCCGCAAGAAGGTCCGCCGGATCAATCATCGGTGGCGATAGAGGTCATGACGACGTGGCGCCGCAAACTCCCGGGAAGGCCGGCGTACTGCGCCATGAAGCGCTCGTGCAACCCAGCAAGCTCGTCGAGTCGTTCAAAGTCGTTGGGAAAACAATAATGGACCTCAAGAACCGATTCCAAGCGACCGGTTTCGCGATCTGTCTGCTGGAAAATGCGCACGTAGGCCGCGCAACCAAATATCGCGCGAGCAAGCACCTCGGCGGTTTGCGTGACACGAGCGACTGATTCCCTGGCACGGGCGGCCCTTGCAGCCGCGCTGGCGCGCACGTGGACGCGCTGAAAGTTGTTGTGCCGTTCCGGCGTGTCCTCCGGCGGCCGCGTCATCTCCTCGTCCACCACTCGCGAGCCCTTCAGCGAGAGCGGCGGCGTGCGCCTGGTGCTCATGCTCCCCTCCCGTGCGGATCCGTCCAGCGCCAGCGTACCCACAACTCTGTGGCCTGCGGCATCCAGTGTCAACGGTTTCCGCGAGACGTGGAATCGCATCAACTCGTTGTACAGCGGCCACTTGCGGCCTCTGCGGATACGCTCGGCCGACCTCGGTCGTGCTCGGGCCGAGTTCCGCCCGGAATGCCACGCTCTCGGTCGGCCAGATGCCGCCATGCCGGGTGACGAAGATCCTCCATAGCAGCATCTCACGGAGCCGCAGAGCCGCGGAGAAGGTCGCTGGCTTCTCTGCAGCTCCGCGGGTCTGCGTGAGATCAATCTGTTTCCTTACTGCACGCAGCGGCCGTGCGGGTCGGGCCTGGGGTGGTCGACGACCGGGCGGTGGTCCAGGTCGGCCACGTGCCGCGCCAGGTCGGCGACCATCCCGGCCACCTGCGCCATGCGGCCGTAGTCGATGTACTGCGGCTCGTCGGTCACCTGGTGGTAGTCGGCGTGGCCACCGGTGGTGAAGAAGATGATGGGGATGCCGTAGCGCGCGTACTCGTAGTGGTCGCTGCGGCAGTAGATGTTCTGCGGGTGGCCGTCGGCGTCCATCGAGTAGTCGAAGCGCAGGCCGTGGTTGCCGCTGCGGTTCACCGTCTCCGCCAGGTCGCCGAGCTCCGTGCTCAGCCGCCGCGAGCCGACGAGCTGCACGTATCCCGGCCCGCCGCGCAGCTTGCCGCCGTCCTTGTCGTTGCCGGTGACGTCGCCCGCGCCCCCGCGACCGATCATGTCGATGTTGAGCTGCGCCACGATGGACTCACGCGGCACGGTGGGGTAGTCGGTGAAGTGCTCCGAGCCGAACAGCCCCTCCTCCTCGGCCACGTGCCAGACGAAGAGCAGCGACCGCTTCGGCCGGGGCCGCGAGGTGAAGTACTGCGCGATCTCCAGCACGCTCATCGACCCCGAGCCGTCGTCGTCGGCGCCGTTGTACACCGAGTCCGCGCGCGCCGAGCGGCCGCCGGTGCGCCGGCGCACGTCCGTCAGCAGCCGGTTCACCTGCGCCTGCTGCTCCGCCGTGAGTTGCGGGTCCGGGTCGTCCGCGCCGCCGGTGCGGAAGAGGTGGTTCACGATGTACATCGAGTCGTGCGCCACCGCCTCGCCGGTGCCGATGTGGTCGTTGTGCGCGCCCACGGCCACGTACTCGCGGCTCAGCGCCGGATCGCTCCCGCGCAGGATGGCCACCACGTTGCGCGCCGGCACGGCCGTGGGCCGCTCGGCGAAGCGCGGCGTCCCCCGCACCGTCGCCCCGGTCGCCCCCGGCTGCAGCGTGGACGGGTCCGCGCCCAGCAGCAGCGCCGCCACCCGCTCGCTCACGTAGAGGTACGCCGGCAGCGCGGGCCCGGTGTCGCGGTGCATCCCCTGCGACGGCTCGCGGTAGCTGGCCAGCGACTGCGGCGTGAGCCTGTCGAGCCCCACGAAGGCGACGCCCGCCGCGGTCCGGTAGCGCGCGGTGAGCGCGGGGCGGTTCGCCGTTCCCGGCGGGGTGCCCACGAAGCCGGGGCCCATCCCTATCACCACCAGCTTCCCGGCCACCGAAGCCGGGTCCACCAGGTGCGTGGAATCGGCCATGGTGCCGGCCCAGACCGCCTGCACCCCGTCCAGCGAGCGCGTGCCGGGACCGTTGTCGCGCGCGGCGTAGTCGGTCCAGGGGCGCAGCGCGGTGCCGTTCACGGTGAAGGTGGAAGTCTCGTCGAAGGCGCGGTCCACCATGGGGATGGCCTGGAAGAAGGTGCCGTCGTCCCCCGCCGGCTCCAGCCCCAGCCGCCGCGCCTCGGCGGCAATGTACTCCACCCCGCGCGCGTTCTCGGGCGTGGCCACCAGCCGCCCCTTCATCGAGTCGTCGGCGAAGATGTAGAGGCGCGTCATCAGGTCGCCCGGTGTGATGGCCGGCACGGTGGGCCGCGGCGCGTGCGTGCGCGGAAGGCCGAGCAGCCGCCAGGGATCGGCGGGCGCCTGGGCGCGCGCGGCGGCGGGGAGCGTGGCGAGCGCCAGCAGCGCGAGCAGACGGACGGAGGAGCGTGGCATCGGCGGAAGCGGTCTCAGGGGGATGGGCGAGGGAGGGAGCCTTGGGCGGCGCAACGTACCCGGTCGGCCGACAAAAGGTGCGCGGTGGTGACGAACCGTTGCAGGGACGATGTGAATCGATCGTTGGAGGGGATGGATGGAGACGGCACGTAGTTCCTGTAGCGCCTCCCAGAGCATCGAGCGGGCCGGGGATGTCGAGCCCGTGGGCCGGAATCTTGCTCCCCACAGCCTGCAGGGACACGCAACCGGAGGGGGGACGATGGCACGCTACGGCTACGACTACCGCGAGTACCGCGGCCGCCCGGACGACCGCCACAGCTTCGGGCTGCGGGGCTACCAGATGGACGCCGGGTGGGGATGGGACGACGATGGCGGCGACCCCAACTGGCGCGGCGGCGGCTACCAGGGGATGCGGATGGAAGGGGATGGGCGGCGGGCCGCGTACGGCCGCGAGCGCCTCTACCACCAGCACGACCTGGGCGGCCACGGCGGCTTCGACGGGCGCTCGGACCTGCCCAACGGCTGGTACGATGGCCAGGGATACTACCACGAGCAGTACGAGCGGCAGGGCCGGATGGCGCCGCCGCCTCACCCGGCGGGATGGCGCGCGCAGGGCGGCCCGGGCGAGGGCGGCGTGCGCTACGACCGCGAGTACCTGCGCCAGTACAACGCCCACAGCCCGTCGCTCGGCCCCGGCGGCCCGCGGCGCGGCTGGGGCTTCAGCCCCGGCCCCGGCACGCGCCGCTAACCACAGAAGAAATCTCTCACAGGGGTCACAGGGGTCACGGGGGAACTGCAGTCCTCTGTGGCCCCTGTGACCCCTGTGAGAGAAAGCTGTTTACAGGACTTCGGTCGGCGCCTCGGTCCGCTGGCTGCGAAGGACCGTCGTCTCCTCGGGGGCGCGGCGGCACTCGAGGATGTTCTCCAGCTCGCGCTCGCGCAGGTTGAGCGTGTAACCCGCGCCCACGATGCCCACGCGCAGGTAGCTGAGCGTGAGCGGCACGCCGGTGCGGCGGCACTCGTCGGCGTTGTCGAAGCGCACGCCGCGGCCGTCCACGAAGGTCACCGAGCCGTGGCCTACCACCTCGGCCAGGTGCCCGCGCACCACCATCGCGGTGTCTTCGTCGATCCCCAGCCCCATCAGGTCGCCGTTGCGGGCGATCACCATGAAGAGCCGCTGCAGCCGGCGCCGCTGGCTGAAGTGCGTGTCGATCACCGCGCGGAAGCCGAGGAGCCCGAGGCCGGGGCCCAGGTGGAGCTTCTGCATCTGGCCGTACTCGTCGGGCTCGCCGCCGGCCAGGATGGTCTCGGTGAGCGCCGCCGCCCCCGCGCTGGTGCCGCAGATCACCGCGCCGGCCGCGTACGCCTGCGCCAGCGCCCGGCCCACGCGCGAGCCGCCCAGCGTGGTCACCAGGTGCACCTGGTCGCCGCCGCCCAGGAAGATCCCGTCCGCGTCCAGCAGCATCTTGGCCACCCGGGCGTCCTGCGCGCGGTCGCGGCTGTCGACGATCGGCATCTCCACGTGCGTGGCGCCCGCCTGGTCGAACGACTTCAGCCACTCGCGCGCCGACTTCACCGGGTGCATGGACGCCGTGGTGAGCCCCACGATGCGCCCGCCGTCGCGCCCCTTCGCCATCTCCACGAAGCGCCCGAACGCCTCGCCGCGCGGGTCGCAGGCGCCGCCGATCAGCACCAGCGCGCCCGCGTGCTCGTCCGTGCGCCGCCGGCCGCGCCCCGTCTCCGCCGGGGCCGCGCGCCCGGCTCCGTCCGCGGACGGGCCGTCCGCCCCGCTACCGCTGCTCGACTGCCGCTCCATCTCGCTCCGCCGCTCCTTCGAATGCGTCCAAGTCCATCCCCCGCAGCGCCCTCGCCGCGAGCGCCGCCGCCACCTGCGCCGCCGGGGTGGCATCGCCCGCCAGCGCCCCCGCGTCTTCCGTGGTACCCCCCACCTCCAGCACGATCCGTCCCCCGCGCACCCGCGCCACCGCCGAGGCCGCCCTCGCGTCGCGCACGGTCACGACCTCCGCCGCGGAGAAGACGGCCACGCGGCACCCCGCCTCGCGCGCCAGCTCCTGCACCTCCCACTCCTTCGCCGGGCAGACCACGATCCCGCCCTCCGGCACCGCGTCGGCCACCACGGCGACCAGGCGGCGCGCGAGCTCCGGGTCGCGGTAGCGCTCGGGGACGTCGTCCGGCTCCGCGTCGAGGATCAGGGCGACGGTGGAGCGGCCGTACGGCAGCCCCTCGTTCAGCAGCGAGGCGGGGGACAGGTCCACCACTCCATCGGGCGATACCCCCAGCGCCGCCAGACAGTCGCGCGCCCCGGCCCGGTCGCCGCCGCCGGTGATGCCGCACAGCACGCGCCGGGAGGGGCGCGGTGCGTCCGGCTCCGCCGCGCGTGCGACGAGCTCGGCGACGGCGGCGTCCACCGTGGCGCGCTCCAGCTCGCCGGCGAAGGCGCGCTGCACCATCTCCAGCGCCAGCGCGGCGGCGCGGGAACCGACGGCGGCGTGGCGGTGCTCCAGCACGACGGTGTACTCGCCCGGCCGGTCCCCGCCGCGGGCGCGGCCGTAGCCCACGTCGTGCCCCATCATCGACTGCAGCTCCAGCCCCACGTGCTCGGCGATGTGCGGCGCGTACGTCCCCCGGGTGAGCCGGGTGACGAAGCCGCCGCGCTCGCCGAGGCTGCAGCGGTGCTCCCAGAGCCCGGGAAGCGCCTCCACCAGCGCGCCGGTGACCCCCGCCACCTCGGCCGACGAGATCTCGTCGTACGCGCCGGGCCACACGTCCATCCGCGTGACCGGCCGGCGCGACCAGAAGTTGGCCCCGCGTAGCGTGCGCAGCGTCAGCAGGCGGATCTCGTCGTACGGGCTCGGCCGGATCATCGTGTCGTGGCGATGCGCAAACGTGGGGCCGGGGGATGCGGTTCGGTGAGCCGCAATCGTCGTGACGGGGTGCCGGCCGGCCGCCTGGCGGCCGTCTGGCAGCCACCGCGAGAACCGTCGCAGCAGCACGCCAACCCCGGGTGCCATCCCGAGGCCCGACCGCCACGAGCCGCCGCCGCACCGATGCCCGCAGGGCCGAGGGATCTAAACCGAGGCCGCTGCGAGACCCGGGCGCGGTAGCGTCGCGAAGGCCGCGCTCGCGTCCGTTGACGGAGACGCAGCCGCGGCTTCCGTGCGGCTTCCGCGGCAGGCCACGCGTGGCGTCGGTTAGATCCTACGGCCCTGCGGAACGCGGCGTGGACTTGGACAACCGTGAGGTCGGGCCTCAGGATGACATCACGCTGGCTGGTGACGCGGCGGACCCGTACTACTCGTGACGTTGGTGTCCGCGAAGGCGGACTGCGTGCCGTTGTAGCGGCGAGTTTACTCGCATCGTGCGCTCCACCGGCCGCACCGTCGCGCTCACCGCCCTCATCGCCAACGCCGGCGTCGAGGGGCCGCTACATGGCGCTGCGCGGACCGGCGGGCGTGCTGCCTCACCGGCCGCATCGCTCACGGGCCGCATCATCCCACACCAGCGGGATGGGAACCACGCGCCGCGGCGGCGGTTAGGATAGGCGGCGGAGCACTCCGCCGGCAACCGCGCATCTGGACGGCTCCCCCTTCGCCGCGCACATTGTGTGGAGTGTCAGCCGGTCCCCCCCTTTCACCGCCCGCCTTCTGGAGTCACACATGCACCTCCGTCACCGCATCGCCGCCGCCGTGCCGCTGGCGGCCTTCGCCCTTGCCGCGCCCTCCGCCGCCCCGGCGCAGGACGTGGTGGCCATCACCCGGCGCGCCAGCCCCGCGGTGGTCACGCTGCACGCCTTCAACTCCACCGGCCGCGAGGTGAGCCTGGGGAGCGGCTTCTTCCTCCCCGACGGCCGCATCGCCACCAACCGGCACGTGGTCGAGGGCGCCACGCGCATGACCGCCATGACCGCGCAGGGGGCCAACGAGCGCACGCTGGGGACCGCCGAGTACGCCGAGGCCGTGGGCCGCGCGGTGGACCTGGCGATCCTGCCGCGCATCGGCTCGCCGCCCGCCACCCTTCCCCTCGCCACCCGCCTCCCCGAAGCCGGGGAGGCGGTGGTGGTGATCGGCGCGCCCGAGGGGCTCTCGAACACCGTCTCCACCGGGATCGTGAGCGCGATCCGGCGCATCCAGGGGCGCACCCTGGTGCAGATCAGCGCGCCGATCAGCCACGGCTCGTCCGGCGGCCCCGTGCTGAACATGCGCGGCGAGGTGATCGGGGTGAGCGTGTCGGTGCTCTCCGAGGGGCAGAACCTGAACTTCGCGGTGCCCGCCACCGAGCTGCTGGCGCTCTCGCAGGCGCGACCCGAGCGCATCGCCTTCACCAGCAACCTGCGCGGGCCCGACGTCAGCACCCAGAACCTGGCCCGCCTGCCGCGGATCGCCGTGGGCCAGACCGTCACCGGCCGCCTGGTGGACGGCGACTTCGTCCGCCCCGACGGCTCGTACGCCGACTCGTACGTCTACATGGGCCACGCGGGCGAGCGGATCACGGCGACGCTGCGCTCCAGCGACTTCGACTCCTGGCTGGTGGTGGACGACCCCCACAGTGCCACCTGGCAGGAGCAGGACGACGACAGCGGCGGCGGGCTGGACTCGGAGCTCACCGTGACGCTGCCGCGCGACGGGGCGTACTTGATCGTGGCCAACTCGGTGGCGGCGCAGGCCACCGGGAGCTACTCGGTCACGCTGCGCAGCGCCGGCCGCGGCGCGGCGGACCCGGGGAGCGGCGGGGCCGGCGCGCGCGGCACCCTCACCGACCTGGGGCGGATGCGGCTCCCGCGCATCGCCGCCGGGCAGTCGGTGAGCGGCCAGCTCTCGCCCAGCGACTTCCTGCGCACCGACGACAACACCTACGTCGACGGCTACACCTACGCGGGCCGCGCCGGCGAGCGCCTGACCGTGACCATGCGCTCGGGCAGCTTCGACTCGTGGCTGGTGTTCGACGATCCGAACGGCCCCATGCGGGAGAACGACGACGACAGCGCCGGCGGCAACGACGCCCGCATCACCGTGACCCTGCCGCACGACGGGAACTACGTGATCGTGGCGAACTCGGTGGCACGCTCCAGCGGCGCCTACACCCTCTCGGTGCAGAGCTCGCGCGGCGGCGGCCAGCCCTCGGACGACGGCGACGCCGGCCCGGGCACCGGCCAGGGCGGCGGCACCCTCGCCGACCTGGGCCACATGGAGCTCCCGCGGATCGGGCGCGGGCAGTCGGTGAGCGGCCGCCTGGCCCAGGGCGACTTCCTCCGCTCCGACGACAACACCCTCGCCGACGGCTACTTCTACAACGGGCGCGCGGGCGAGCAGCTCACCGTAGTCATGCGGTCGAGCAGCTTCGACTCGTGGCTGGTGATCGACGACCCGAACGGCCCCATGCGCGAGACCGACGACGACGGCGCCGGCGGCAACGACGCGCGCCTGACCGTGACGCTGCCGCACGACGGCCGCTACCTGGTCGTGGCCAACGCGGTGCGGCCGGGCGCGACCGGGCCCTACACCCTGAGCGTGCAGGGCGGCGGCGACGTGGGCCCCGGGAACAACGTGGGCGGCACCACGGGGACGATCGCCGACCTGGGCCGCATGAGCCTCCCGCGGATCACGGCCGGGCAGTCGGTGAGCGGCCGGCTCTCCAGCGGCGACTTCGTGCGCTCCGACGACGACAGCTACGCCGACGGGTACGTGTACGACGGCCGGGCGGGCGAGCAGATCACCGTCACCCTGCGCTCCGGCAGCTTCGACTCGTGGCTGGTGGTCGACGACCCCAACGGCCCCATGCAGGAGCACGACGACGACAGCGCCGGGGGGAACGACTCGCAGGTGACGGTCACGCTGCCGCACGCCGGGCGCTACGTGATCATCGCCAACTCGATCGGCCCTCGTGCCACGGGCCCGTACACGCTCACCGTGCGCAGCGGCGGCGGCGGACGCAAGTACTGAAAACGACAACTGCCGTCTCGCACGGAG
>DASYJZ010000695.1:0-6526 GCA_035995965.1 Longimicrobium sp.
GTTGCTGAATCGAGGACGCACCGCGGCTGGGCGTGAGACCGCAGCCGTTGCCGTCCCCGGCACCCGTCGTGCATCTACGATCCCGGGAAAGCACCGAAAACCGCCCATGGAGGAGCCGAAGATGTCTTCGTTCGCCAGCTACCTGATCGGGTTCATCATCCTCATCATCGGTCTCGCCGTCGCCGCGCACCTGATGGGCGCGCCGACCATGTGGATCGTGGTGGGGGCGATCGTGCTGATCGGCATCGCGATCATGACCGCGACCACGCGCACCCGCACGCGCGACCCCGGCGGCCCCACCACCTGACCCCACGTTCCGCAGGTACAGGGAGGCGCGCATGCCCGAAGGGGTGCCGGTCGAATACCCGGTCGAAGTGGTGTGGGAGGGGGAGCGGCGCTACCGCGGCGGGCGCGCCGGGGGGCCGCAGGTGGTGCTCGATGGGGAGAGCGAGGCGGGCCCCACCCCGCCCGACGCACTGGTGATCGCGCTCGCCACCTGCTCCGCGATCGACGTGGTCGACTACCTGGAGAAGCGGCGCACGCCGGCCGCGTCGCTCGCCGTCTCGGTGCGCTTCTCCCGCGCGCCGAAGCCGCCGAGGCGCATCACCGAGGCGCACCTCACCTTCCGCGTGGCGACCGACTCGCCGCGCGAGCACGTGGAGCGCGCGGTGCAGCTCTCCTTCGACCGCTACTGCTCCGTGGCCGCCTCGCTCGCGGCCGACACCGTCCTCGGCTTCACCGTGGAGCTGACGCCCGTCACCGCCGCGGCGGCGGGGCCCGGGTGAGCGCCGCGCGGCAGGCGGGGATCGCCGGGGCGGCCGACCACGTCTGATCGCCCGGTCCGCGGGCGCGGGGACGGGAGAAACATCGGGACGCGGGGTGCGTACGGAGGGCGGAACGCATGCGGGGCGCCGGTGGTACTGGCTGAGTTCCCCGGCGTGCCGCACCCGATCTCCGGCTGGACCGATGAGGGAGCTGTTCCTCGACTTCGCGACGGCGGTGGGCCTCCTCTGCGGGCTGGTGCTCGCGGTCGATGCCGCGCCCCGCGCCCTGGCCTCGCTGCGGCGGCGCAGGGCCGCGCGCGGCGGGGCGTTCGGGGTGGTGGTGGACCGCGCCGGGCGCGTGCTGGGCACCTACCTGGACCCCTTCGGCCACCCCTGGCGCACGCCGCGCGAGCACGGCCCCGAGTCGCCCTGGGCCGCGGAGACAGGGGACGGGTACGCGATGGCGTGGGAGGGCTTCGGCGCGACGCGGGAGGAGGCGCTGCACGCCGCCAACCGCCTCCGCCGGCGCCAGCTCCACCTCCTCTCCTGGCTGGAGGACGACGGGCGGGGCGAGGACGACTGGGTGAGGCTCAGCCAGCCGATGGTGCCGCCGGGGGGGTGAACGGCAGTGCTGAGTGCTGAGTGCTGAGTGCTGGGAGTGCCCGTGGGCCCGATGATGGCCTGCGGGCGCTTGATGTTCGCGCCGCGGCTGGGGCAGGGCGGTTGTAGCCGCGACGCCGCGACAACGACCCCACGAAGTCCGCCTTCGCGGCACCCCATCCCTTGCATCAACTCCTTCTCCCGTAGAGATTTCCCGCTCCCGCCTTCGTCCTCAGCGCTCCTCCGGCCCACCCATGTCCCAGGCCATCGACCCGCCCGCCGCCGTCGAGTCGAGCCCCCTCGTGATCCCGGATGTGCCGCCGGCTCCCACTTCGACGCTCGGGCAGACGCCTCATGAGCCCAAGGTGCGGCCCTGGGAGCTGGAGCTGCTGATCTCCGGCGCCCTGGTGTTCAGCCTGCTCCAGATGCCGGGGCAGGTGGACGCGTGGTACAACCACCTCGCACCCGGCCTCGATGGCGCGTTCGCGCTTGCGGCGCGGTTCTCCTGGCTCTACGTGAAAGTGGCGCTGTACGCCATTACCGGCGGCTTCGTGCTGCACTTGGCGATCCGCGCCTACTGGGTGGGCGTGATCGGGCTGGAGGCGGTTTACCCCGGCGGAATCGTCTGGGAGAAGAGCCGGTCCGGGCCGATCATGCGCGACATCCAGCGCCGCGCGACGCCGTCCCTCCAGTCGCTGATCGATGGGGCCGACCGGCTCGCGAGCCTGGTGTTCGCCGGCGGGTTCATCCTGGCGATGGTGTTCGCCTTTTCCATGCTGCTGGTGGCGAGCGTGTCGCTGCTGGCGTACGGAGTCGCGGGCGTCGCGCTCGACGGGGTGGCGCAGGGAGTCGCGCTCGACGCACTGCTCATCCTGCTCTTCGGCCCGCTGTTCGTCGCGACCTTCGTGGACCGCAGGTATGGAGATCGGCTGAACCCCACCGGACGGACGGCGCGCGTGGTCCGCGCGGTGTCGAAGAGCGCGTCGGGGGTGATGCGGTACACGCTCTTTCAGCCGCTGCTGCTCACCATACTCACGAACCTGAAGAGCCAGCGGCGCGGAGCCGTCCTGTTCGTGCTCCTTGCCATGGCGGGCCTCACCCTCGCGGGGAAGGACAAGATCTTTCCGGGACGGGGGCTCTCCGACGGCTACACCTTCCTTCCCGACGACGCCGGGCGGATGGGCGTCGAGCCGCGCTACTACGAAGACAAGCGCGCGGAGGGCGAAACGGTCACGACCGTCCCCTCGATCCAGAGCGACATGGTGCGCGACCCGTACGTGCGGCTGTTCATTCCCTACCGCCCGCGGCTGCACAACCTGCTCGTCGCTCGGCGATGCGCGCGCGGTTCGGCGGCCGGTTCCCTCGCGAGCGCCCCGCGTCCCGCGACGGAGGGCGGTCAGGCGGCGGTACTGCGCTGCCTCGCTGCGCTCCAGCCTGTGACGCTGAACGGACGCCCCGTAAGCGCGCCCTTCCGCTTCTACACCCAGCCTGCGACCGGCGTCCGTGGCATCGCCGCGTACATCCCCGTGGCGGGCCTGCCGAAGGGGGAGAACGTGCTCCGCATCGCGCCGCTGCCTGAGCCTAACCCGGCGCCGGGAGCGAAGCCGCCCTCGCCGTTCGTCATCCCCTTCTGGCTCTGATCATCCTGGGGGGACTGCCCACCTGTTCTTCGACCACCGACGCCTCCGGTTCTTTCAAGTCGTCCACGCGAGAATCCGCGCTTGCGGCGGTCGGTAGCGGCGAATAGTGTCATTCGTCGCTCCACCACGGCCGAAACCGGCCCTTCATTCCCACCCGTCTCCCCACCGAGCGCCTTGAAGCCTCAGCGACACGCCGTGATCATGGAGCTGGTGCGCGACCGGCGCATCCCCTCGCAGGAGGTGCTGCGCGAGCGGCTGGCGGAACGCGGGATCGACGTGGCCCAGGCCACCCTCTCGCGCGACATCCGCGAGCTGGGGCTGGTGAAGGTCCCCGAGGAGGACGGCGGCTCGGTCTACACCCTCCCCGCCGGCGTCACCGACCCCATGCCGACGCTGGCCCGGCTCCTTCCCTCGCTCTACCTGGGCGCGGACGGCGTGGGCAACCTGCTGGTGGTGAAGACGCTGATCGGCGGCGCGCAGCCGATCGCGGTGGGGATCGACTGGGAGGAGTGGCCCGAGGTGGTGGGCACCATCGCCGGCGACGACACCGTGCTGGTGATCCTGCGCGACGCCGAGCGGCGCGAGGCCGTGGTGCGGCGGCTCGAAGAGGTGGCGGGGATCGACCGCTGACCGGGCCGCCCACCGCCGCCCACCTGGTTTTTTTGATGTTGTTCCGCCACGTGACGTCATCCTGAGGCCCGACCACACCCGAGCCTCAGCAGCCACAGCAGTCGGCAGGCCCGAAGGATCTATAGCCGACCCTCGGAGCCAGGCCGCCGGAGCGCGACACGTCGAACATGGGGGATCGAAGTCGCGCTTCGAAGGCCTGGTCCCGAGCGCCGACTCTAGATCCTTCGGCCTGCAAGTTGTTTCGCAATCGAAGATTGCAGCGTGGTCGGCCTCAGGATGACGTCTTGAGGTTTTGCACGAATGCACGGTTGATCGGAAGGATCTGTATCAGGATGACATCATCTGGGTGGCATCATCAGCGAAGTATTCAGCGGACTCGGGTTCGGCCGCTCGCAGAACGAAGGCCCGGCAAGCGTGGCGCTCGCCGGGCCTTGGTCGCCTCACTGGCGCGTCCTAGCGCTGGCGCGACGGGAGGAGGTCGGCTTCCAGCGACTCCATCTCGGCGGCGTCGATTCCATACATCCGCGCGGCGTAGGCCAGGGTGAGGCCGTCGTCGCGCAGGTCGCGCAGGCGGTCCGCGGCCAGGCGGCGGATCACCAGCTCGCGCGGGTCCTGGACCTCTACCTCCTCGACGGGGAGCGCACGGATCGGACGGGGTGCCGGTGTGGCGGCTGGAGCGGCGTAGGTGGCTTCGGCGGCGTGCTGCATGATGCTCTCGGTGCGTCGGGTCTGCGTGTCGCGGGGACGTGCAATCGAGCATTTCGCATGCCGCCGCACCGAACAGCGGAGGGGTCCCGGGAGCGCTGCGACTCGCCGCCGCCCTTGAGCGTGCCCGCACCACGGCGTAGGTTGCGCCCGTCAATCCATCCATCCACCGACAGGGCGATCCATGGCCGACCAGTGTCCCGCGTGCGGCGCCGCGGCGTCCGGACGCTTCTGCGACCAGTGCGGCGCGGCGATCGCCGCGGCCTGTCGCGAGTGCGGCAACCCACTGCCGGCCGGGGCGAAGTTCTGCAACATGTGCGGGGCCTCCGCCGCCGCGGTCCCCGCGGCGGCCGCGCCGCGCCCGTCCGTGCTCCCCTGGGCCGTCGCCGGGGCCGCGCTGGTGGGCTTGGTCGCCGTGCTGCTGGTGCCGCGGCTGGGCGGGCCGAGCCAGCCGCAGCCGGCGGGACAGTCCACCGGCCAGCCGCCCTTCGCGCAGGCGGCGCCGGGCGGGTTGGCCCCTCCGGCCGCCGCCGGCGGCAACCCCGGCGCGGTGGACCTGTCGCAGATGACGCCGCGCGAGGCGGCGGACCGGCTCTTCAACCGGGTGATGACGGCCGCGTCGAACGGCGACACCGCGCAGGCGCAGCGCTTCATGCCGATGGCCGTCATGGCGTACCAGCGCGTCGATTCGCTCGACGCGGACGGGCGCTACCACCTGGCCGCGCTGCACGTGGTCGGCCACGACTGGGCCGCGGCGCGCGCGCAGGCCGACACGCTGCTGGCGGCGAGCCCCACGCACCTGTTCGGCCTCTTCACCGCCGGCGAGGCCGAGGCGGGACGCGGCAACGCCGCCGCCGCGAAGGAGTTCTACCTCCGCTTCATCCGCGCGTACGATTCCGAAGTCGCAAAGCGGCTCCCCGAGTACGAGGAACACTCGCAGGGCCTGCCGGCGATGCGCGCCCAGGCCGTGGCGAAGGTCCAGGGCTGAACCGAACGACAGATCGTCAGCGGAGGGGCGGCATCCCCGTGCTCACGGCTCCGGGGCGATGCCGGGTCCGCGATAGATCGTCCCTTCCTTCATCACGAAGCGGATGCGGCGGACCGCGGAGACGTCCTGGGTGGGGTCGCCCTCGACGGCCACCAGGTCGGCGAGGAGGCCGGGGCGGATGGTGCCCAGCCGGTCGTCCAGGCGGAAGATGCGGGCGTTGACCGCGGTGGCGGCCATCAGCGCCTGCAGCGGCGTCATCCCGTAGGCCACCATCAGCTCCATCTCGCGCGCGTTGTCGCCGTGCGCGTACACGCCCACGTCGCCGCCCATGCAGATGGTGACGCCGGCGTCCAGCGCTGCGCGGAAGCTGCGCCGCTTCTGGAGCACCTGGGGCGGCTCGGGGTCGCGCCCCTTCCGCCAGCCGCGGTACTGCCGCACCGCCTCCGTGGCCGCCAGCGTGGGGCAGTAGGCCACGTCGTGCTCCCGCATCAGCCGGAAGACCTCCACCGTCCCCTCGTCGCCGTGCTCGATGGTGGCGACGCCGGCCAGCGCCGCGCGGCGCATCCCCTCCGCCGTCCCCGCGTGCGCCACCACCGGCCGGCCGGCGGCGTTCGAGACCTCCACCAGCCGGCGCAGCTCCTCCTGCGTGAAGGTGGGGCGCGACACGTCGTCGTCGGCCCAGCGGTAGTCGGCGTACACCTTCACCCAGTCCGCGCCGTGGCCGATCTGGTCGCGCGCCACGCGGGCGATCTCGTCCGGCCCCGTGGCCTCCTCGGCGCCCTGCGGCAGCCGCCACTCGGGCGCGCCCCTGGGTCCGTACGCGCCCGTCGCCACGATGGCGCGCGTCACCGCGATCACCCGCGGGCCGGGGATGATCCCCTGCGCGATCGCGTCCCTCAGCCCCACGTCGGCGTAGCCGGCGCCCTCGGTGCCCAGGTCGCGCGTGGTGGTGAAGCCGGCCAGCAGCGTGGCCCGCGCCGCCGCCGTCGCCCGGGCGATGCGCAGCGCCAGCGGCTCGCTGAGCACCTGCTCGTCCCACGAGGTCTCGTTGTAGGGGTGCAGCAGCAGGTGCGAGTGCCCCTCGATCAGCCCGGGGATCAGCGTGGTCCCCGGCAGCTCCACCACCCGCGCGCCCGCCGCGGAGATGGACGCCGCCGGCCCCACCGCGGCGATGCGGCCGCCCTGCACCAGCACCGCCC
>DASYJZ010000696.1:0-17313 GCA_035995965.1 Longimicrobium sp.
TGCCTCGGGGACGCCGCCCGTCCCCAGGATCTCGTCACGCAACCGCGGGTCTGCGGGCTCCGTGGCCACCGCCACGAGCATGAAGCTCTTGAGTGCTTCCACGGTCCGCATTCCGGCCCGGACGGCGTACAGCGGGGCGTACCGCGGGAAAACGTTCTCCGCAAAGTGGTGCGCGGCGGCGCCAGGATCGTCCAGGGACTCGTGGCTGGCGAGTTCCTCGTGATACACGGCACCGACCAGCGCCTGCGTGACGGCGAACGGCCGACGAACCTCAAGGAGGGTTGGGAGCTCCTGCATCTGCAGTATCTCCCTCCAGCGCCGCAGTTCCGCCAGCATCTGCACGCGCAGAAACAGCAGGTTCAGGGCATCGAACCGCTGTCCGTCATGTAGGTACCGCAGATGGGCTTCGGCCTCCGTGCCGTTGCCGGCCGTCAGCGACATCCGGAAGTCGTACAGCGCCCGCGCCGTGGTGCGGGGAACGTCGAGCTTACGCTCCGAACGTCGGGCGCGAACGGTACGCATCAGCTCCAGGGCACGCCAGAGCGCCCCCTGCGAGGCCCGATCGGGGGGCGCAACGAGCTTGAAAGCACGCCCCTCGGTGAAGCGGGCCACGGCTGCCTCGACCACGTCCGCCGGGTCAAGGCGCGCCCGCTCGCCTCGGAATCCGGCGTACGTTGGACCCACAAAAGCGCGCAACTCCTCGCCCAGGGCACGCAGTTCCCGGTCGGCTATCGCTACCCCATACCAATCCACCCGGCCATCGACGCCTCGACGGGGGAGCAGGGTGGGTTGCGGGGGCTCAGCACGGAGAAGGTCGACCCACGGACGCAGCCGGGCCGCGCTCTTCGGGACCGGATCATCTGCGTCGACAGCCGCCAGGGAAATCCGGTTCCCCGGGCCGAAGAATATGCCGAGGAATTCCTGCACATCCATCGAGTCCCCCATCAAACGAGTCCGCCGGGCCACCGTTGGGCCAGCAGGACACGTGTCCGTGCCACCTCCCCGGCATCCGTCTGAAAATGCAGCGCCTCCTCGTTCACGCTGATCCCGTTGAAGGTGATGTTCATCGATCCCCCGAGGTGGTAGCCGTCACCGAGGATCCCCTTCTCGTGCAGTTCGCGGGCGCGGTGGATCACCGGGCGGGGACCACCGGCTACGAAGCCATCCTGGATCGCGGCGATGAAGTCGGCGTTGTGGTCGATTGGCCGCGTCGCCACCACCACGCGCGTTCCCAACGACGCGAGCTTCAGGAGCACGGTTGCGAGCCGGACGCGGCTTTCTCCCCAGGCAGGCTCCAGCGACAGGAACGCGTTGGACCGGTTGTCCAGGATGGGGATGTTGGAGATCCAGGGCGAAACGAGCCAGAGGGCACGGCTGGGAGAGATCAGCTCCGCCGCGAAGATGGCTTGGAGAATGTCGGCCGCCTCCGCCGAACGCGAGCGCTTATGGATGTAGCGCGCCCTGGTCACGGCAGCACCTCCCGCACATGGAGCCGGACGGAAAGGCGGTCCGCCGTCCGCTCGACGCCTTCCACCTGCGGGTACAGGTGAAGGTAGTCCACATCCAGCGGCGATCCGACCGCAGCCAGCACGGCGGCACGCAGGTCCGCGTGTCGGTCGGGGGCGGTGTACAGGTGGGCGGCGCCCCGCCGCGAAAGGGCCTCCGCCAGGCTCTCGCGCCACCCGTCCTGCCCCAGGGCCACGTGCGCCTCGGCGGACTGCAGCAGGTCGAGCACCACGGCCCGGTCCGCCTCCGGAAGGGCGACGAAGGGGTTGTAGCTCTCCAACGCGCGCGCGCGCACGGCGCCGCCACGCGGCCAGAGCAGGCCGTACACCACACCGAAGCGCCACAGAGGGTCCGACAGGTGCGCCTGGCCCACGTGTGCGAGTGCCGTGTCCAGGCGCGGGTTGGCGCTGCCGGCATAGGCGAACACCCGCGCGTCGATCTCGATCCCCAGCTCGGCTTCGGCCTGCCGCCACCCCCGCACCAGTTCCAGGAGCATGGCATCCGTCTGCGGGGAGCTGGCGGGGCGCAGGATGCGGGTGTGCACGGCGCTCATCACCGGGTGCGTGGCGAGGATGCCGCGCCCGGCCAGCGTGTCCCGGAGCCCCTCCGCCGCTGCCTGGAGATCGCGATGGCTAGGAGGGTTGCGGGCGCGGGCCACGGCGGTCTGCATGCCGGCGTCCACCTCCAGCAGTTCCAGCACACGGGTCAGCTCGGCATCGACGAGCTCGAAGTCCGAGGGCGCCAGCGCGCTCCGCGCCAGGAGAAAGAAGCGGCGCGGGTCCTCCGCGTAGCGCCGGAGGAGCTCTTCCATCAGGCCGCCTCCGCCGATGGTCGCTTCGGTCACCCATATCTCGCCGTATCCCTCGGGTGCCGCTGGGGCGTCCGGGGGGCGTGGCCCTCCGTCCAGGTCCAGGAGGAGGTCTCCTTCGCCGGCCTGCGGACACAGGCGATAGCACGCCTCCAGGAGCGCGCCGCCCAGCGTGGCTCGAAAGCGCTCGGCCGCCCAGGCGTGCCATTCGTCGTCCGGCTCGGCCCAGAGTGCCGAAGCCACCTCGTGCAGCGCCCCGGTCACCTGCAGGTCGGCGGACAGCGCCGCGAGAGCGCGCGCCACCCGCTGCAGGTTCTGGGGATCGTCGCCGGGCGCGGACGCCTCCTCCCGAGGGTCCTCGTCCGCCTCGTCCGGCTCGGGGAGAACAAGGGAGTTCCCCTCGTCGTCGGGGCTCATGGTCTGAAAGATTATTGCGAGCACCCGATCCAGGTGCGCGGGCAGCCCTTCGGCGTCCAGTGCCGCCGCGGCCGCCTCCAGCCCTTTCCCGTCCAACAGGGCGCGCGCGGTGAGGGCGGACAGGTACACCTGTGCCAGGCGCTCGCGCTCAAAAACGTTGGCCCGCTCCACGAGCACGGGGTTCCGCTGGGCGCGATGTCGGAAGTACCCCGTGCGGAAGGCGCGCACCTTGTCCCCGTTCCCGTCGTCCGGATTGATCGTAAACCCCTCCGGGATGCGGAAGCGGAAGACGAGCCCATCGGACTCCTGCACGAAGCCGACACATGCGGGACCACCGCCGTCAGGCCGGACGAACCGAAAGGACGCGTCCAGCTCTCCCCCGCTCCGGAGCTTGACCACGGCTTGGCTGCCGAGGGCGAAGCGCCGCACCTGGACGTGCGAGTGCAACGTGTGAACGAAGAATCGCACTTCCGTCAGCACGGTTTCCCATCCACCTGGAGGAATCTCGAAGCCCACGCCTTCGTCCGCCGGGCTGAGCTGGCTGCACCAGTCAAGGAATGCATTCGAGGTGACACCCACCTCGCGGGGAACCTCGGATGCCCGTACGGTCCAAGGGCGGTAGCACGGGAGTTCGCGCGCGTCCGCGCCGTCCCGCACCTGCACGGGCCCCAGCACCTCGTACTCGGGGCAGAAATCCCCCACCCGCAGGTCGTGGTCGCCCGAGGCCAGCGCGGGGAGCGGGACCCAGTGGCTCACCGAGGGGCGATAGGGTGCGAAGCGGCGGGTGACGCGGCCGGGCGCCAGCGTCCGCATGGCCTGCAGGACGGGCATGGGCCAGGACTCGGGGTCCCCGCCTGCCTTTGCCGCCGGCGTCTCGACCACCACCTCGGGGAGGTTCAGGTCGCTGAACAGGTTCTCCGGGACGAACTCCGGGAGCGGACGGCTGGACCGGTACGGCTCCACGGCCTCGGCGCCCACCGCCGAGTCCTGCCCCCAGCGCTGCTCCAGCCGCCGCAGCAGGGTGGGGAGCACGCTCGTCATCAGGGCGCGGGGCGGCTCCCACATCAACGCGCGCACCTCGTCCGGGGCCACCTGCAGGGCGGCGGTCAGGTACTCCTCCAGCGACCGCTGCGCCGCGGGGTCGGCGTCCGCCAAGAGGGTGCGGATGAGATCCGCCTCCCAACCCTGACGCCGCCGTTCCTCGCGGGAGTATCCCGGCTTGGAGAAGTCCCTCCACACGCTTCCCGGAGGAAGGTGCCCCGGGGCCCGCGCGGCGATCCAGTCCATCAGCGCGAACGCGGCCTGCATCCGCAGCACGTGCCGGTTCCCTACCGGCAGGGTCCGCGTCTCCACCGACGGGTCGAACAGCTGGTCGTACGACTGGTACGCGGCGCGGTCGCGCCCGTAGTCGGAGAGGATGACCACGGTCCAGGGGCGCATCTTCCGGTCGCGCCCGGCGCGGCCCTTCCGCTGGAGGAATGCGGCCACCTCGCGCGGGGCTTTGTGCTGGACGACGGCGCCGACGGCGGGATCGTTGTAGCCCACCTCCAGCGAGGCGGTGGCCACCACCACGTCTAGGTCCTGCCCCACGCCGGCGTCCTGCGACGTCGTGCGGCCCACCCGCAACGGCCGCGCCGGGTGCAGGACATGGCCGATCTGCTCCGCCATGTACCACGACTGCCCGGCCGCCAAGCGCTCGCCGGGGTCGGCCTCGCGGTGCGCGGGAAGGGCGCGGTGCGCGCGCAACGCCGCTAGGGGCTCCACCCCCGGCTTCGGACGCGGGTAGATGCCGCCGGTGAGCCCCTCGGCGTCCAGCAGGTTGTGGTACAGGCGGTTGGTCACATCCAGGTCGTCGGCGAAGACGAAGACGCGGGTGCCGGCCGCCTGGTCGGCTTCCGGGGTTCGGGCCACGTCCAGGACGCGGCGGAGGAGCATGGTGGCCTGGATGGTGGTGGAGAGGAGCGCCGTCCCGGAGGCGGGGTCGCCGCGCAGGGCCAGCAGGTACTCCATCCCCTCGTCCTCCATCTCGTCGCGGAACGGCTCCACCGCCTCCACCGCGTCCGCCGGCAATCCCACGAGCTGGGCGAAGAACTCGGTGGCGTTGGGGAGGGTGGCAGAGAGCCCGGTGAACTGCACGGGAACGCGCCCGATCGCCCGGCGCCACCGCCGAAGCACGTACGCCACCTGCGCGCCGTGCACCCCGGCGTAGGTGTGCACCTCGTCCAGCAGCACCAGCCGTGGCGCTCGGTCCGTGCCGATCCCGAAGACGTGGCGGCTCTCCGCGTCCGTCATGCGGATGTTCAGCGTCTCGGTGGTGGTGAAGAGCACGTCGGGGGGCTCGCTCCGCATCCGATCGCGCGTGAGCACCACTTCGTCGTGCGGGACGATAGTCCCGCACGACGCGTCCGCGCACTTCAACCGCTCGCGTCCGGCCCGCAGGTCGCCGCGAGACCAGACAAGCGCCTTTCCGCACCGGGGGCAGCGGAGGTACGGACAGGCGAACCCGTCGCCATGCCGCGCCCACTTATCGAGGAGAACCCGGTCCGTCTCGGACGCGGTGTAAGGGGTAGGGCCGAAGTAGGCGCCGACGAGGAGCTTGCGCGTCCCAGCGTCGCGGAGCACGCCGTCCACCTTGCGCGCCTGGGCGTACGTCTCGGCGAACTGGTCCTTGAGGAGCTCGTTGCGCGGATACAGCGCGATGGCCTTGGTCCAGTACGAGCGGGGCCGCACCAGTCCGGCCAAATGCGCCAGCGCGGGGAGGTAGAAGGCGAGCGTCTTCCCGGTGCCGGTGCCGGCACCCACGATCATCCCCCGGCTGCGGTGCTCGCGCAGGTCGCCGAGGACGCGCACGGCGGCGCGGAGCTGGAAGCCCGCCAGGTCGAGGAGCCTGCCGTCCTTCGTGACGAGCGCCCGCAGCGCCGCGGCCTGCGTGTCGGCGGGGGCGAGCCCGCCCGCGGCGAGCTCGGCCAGCAGGTCCGCGAAGGGCCGCGTGCGGCGCGGGTAGCGGCGGGACCGCAGCGCGAAGCGGTAGTCCGCCACCAGGGTGGGCGAGGAGCGCCAGTCCCGCTTGGGGAAGAGCTGCCTGAGGCGGGCGAAGAGGCGCACCGACTCCGCCATCCGCGTGCGCATCACCGGGCGGCCGTGGATGCGCAGGGAGACGAGCAGCCGCTGGTCGACCAGCTCGTCCAACAGGTCCGCGCCCTCCACCTCTCCGTCGAGGGTGGCGGCGAACTCGCGCGCCATCTCCGCCACCTCCTCGGGGGTGAAGGCGCCGTCCACCACGCCCCACGCCAGGAGCCGGGCCTCTTGCTCCTCCAGCTTCCCCAGCAGCTCCCAGGCGGGGTTCACCAGCGCCCCCCCGCTACGCCCACGCGGACGTGGAAGTCGTCCTCCAGCCCGTGCTCTCGCATCCACGCGAGCACCTCCGGGACCAGGAGTACCAAGGGCGCGCCCTCCTGCGTTGAGGAGGCACGCAGGAACTCCACCACGGCGGGGGAGAGGGCGGCGCTGTCCAGCGCGCCCCACGCGGCGCGGATCCGCGTTTCGATCCGCTCCACTTCCGCGACGTCGGCGTCGCCGGCCGGGAGCCGGTCGCCGAGGGCGGTGAGCCGCTGGCCCAGCTCCCGGATGGTCCGCACGTGCGCCTCGTAGGCGGAGATCCGGGCGAGCACCGTCAGCGTCTCCGCGCTCAACGCGGGGCGGTGGCGGGCCAGGTAGCGCCGCCACGCGGCCAGCGCGGCGGTCTCGATCTCGGCGCACCCCTGCTCGAAGACCGTGCTGAAACGGCGGAACTCGGCCTGCCTCGGGTCGATGAAGGCGTCCCGGTCCGATTCGTACAGCCGGCGGAGCGCGGAGACCTGCTGGGCCGCCGCGGCCATGCGCTCCCGCGCGCCGGGGATGGGCTCGCCGCTGGCGCGGAGGAGGGCACACGCGCGCGCGAGCGGCTCGATGCGCTCCACGGCGCGCCCGAGCAGCGTTTCGCGCGCCTGGAACGCCTCGACGCGGTTGACGTTCACGCGCAGGGTGTCGCGGCGATCGAGGGTGGCGACCAGGCCGGCCGCTCGTTCCGTGATCAAGGGTTCTCCCCCCCAATGGCTGCGAGTGCCCGATTCAGCGCCGCGAACTGGTTCTCGATCCCGTGCAGCGTTGCGTCGATGTCCCGCCCCGCGCCGGCGGTGAACTGCTCCACCTCGGTCTCGGCCCGCTGGGTGGAGGCGGTGAGGAACCGGTCGGCGGCCTCCACGAAGGCCGCGGCGGTGCCGGCCGCGCGGGAGTGGTCTTGGCTGAGGAGGCCGATGAGGTGGCGGGGCTCGGTCTGCTCGCGGACGCGGACGGCGTGCTCGGCCCAGGTCCCGAACGCCGAGGCGCGGAACGCCTGGATGGCGCGCTCCAGCGTCTCGGGGTTCCCGCCGCTGAAGACGCCGCCGTCCCTGGCGCGCGTCATAGCGGCGCGCACCGCGTCTGCCGCGGCCCGGTGGCCGCCGTCGCCCAGGTGGACGGCGACGGCGTCGAACGCGGCGAGTTGACGTTCGCGCTCCTGCTGGAGCGCGGGCTCCAGCAGGCGGTCCACGGCGCCGCGGGCCCGCGAGAGCGCATCGAAGTGCGGCGCGGGGATGTCGTCCGGAATCGGCTCGCGCGGGCGCCACTCCGCGGCGATTGCCGCAAGGGCGGGCACCAGGCGAGCCGCGTCCACGATCCTTGCCCGCTCGGTACCCTTGGAGGCGCCCACGCGGGCGATCACCATCTTCCCCAGTGCATCGCGGTGGCGGCGGAGGGTCTTCACCAGCTCCGTCCACGCGGGGGCCCGGCCCTCCACGTCAGCCGGCAGCGGCGTGAAGACGGCATCCACCAACTCCTCCACCGAGGGGCGCAGCGGCGCCAGCCCGCCCGCCATGCGCGCGTCCAGCGCCAGGACCTCCACCGCGCCGGGAACCGGGTCCCATCCCGGCGCGGGGCGGTACGTCGCGCGGATCTGCCCCAGCACCTCCTCGGCCCAGCGCTCCACCTGGCGCGCGAGCACACGCTGGTAGCGCGCCCCGCCCAGCCCGCGCGCGAAGCGCCAGTTGCCATGGTGGTCGCGAAGCATCAGCGCCTGCAGCGCGAGCGCGGTTTCCGTCAGCGAATCGCCCTCGACGGGCAACGTAAGCTGGACCAGCGCCCGCGAGTGCTGCGTTTCCTGGTTGTGGAAGTTGATGCTGCGCTGCCGGAAGGGATGCGCCCCGGTGGATGACGTAAACTCGCCGCGAAGCAGCATCTCCGCGCTCCAGTCGATGCGGTTGGCCACCGCCTCGTACACGAGCTCGCGCAGCACGTTGGTGGCTTCCTGCGGCAGCTCGGTGCCGTTCTGCCAGCGATCCAGGAACAGGAACGCGTCCTCGTACCGGCGCGACATCCCTGCTTCCGACGCGGCGGGTGCCCCGGTTTCCGCGGGGGTCGGCTCGTCGCGGAAGATGGGTGTCTCGATCCGTACGTCCGGGGCAGGCGCCTGGCCGAACCCGGCGGGCGGAAGCGAGAAGGCCCCGTGCAGCACGGGGTCCAGGTCCACCAGGCGCCCCCCGGCCCAGAACTCCTGCAGGACCTCGCGGCGGGCCGCGTTCGCGGGGTCGCGGCTGGTGATCTCCGTCCGATCCGCGGCGCTGATCCGCGGCCCGCCCAACCCGGTGAGGAGCGCCGGCGGCGGGAAGGTCCCGTGCTCCAGGTCGTCTCCGTACTTTTCCAGCGTGGGCCTCAGGACGTCAGAGATCAGCAGGCGCGGGCTGAAGCCCTGCGCGGCCGTCCGGGCGTACATCGTCCCCAGTGCGTCGGCGTTGAACGGGTACAGCCCCATCCCGTCGCGGGCGCCGAACGCCGCGTGGCACTCCGGCGCGAACGCGCAGCTGGCACAGCGGTTGGGTGGCGCGGTGCCCTGCCCTTCCCCGCGGTGGTCGTACCAGTCCTCCAGCACGCCCTCGCCCAGGCGGGCGGCGTTCAGGTAGCGCGCCGCGAAGTGCTGGAACTCCGGCGGCGAGACGGCCACGCCCTCGCCCGACATCTCGCGATCCAGCTTGACGATGAAGGTGGTGCGCTGGCTGACCGTGTCCTTCACGTTCTCGAAGTAGTCGGTGGTGCACGCCAGCGCAGTCCGCAGGGCGCACAGGCGGCGGTCCGGCTGGTTGGGCTGCTCCAGCAGCGCGTCCAGCAGCTGCCGCTCGATCCCCTGCAGCCGCGCGAAGTCCTCGATCAGCAGCACCAGCTCGATCCCCTGCTGGGCCAGGTCCGCGCGGACGTCGCGCATCAGGTTGGTAAGGTCGGCGCCGCCGAGTTGAAGGAGCCGGCCGATCGCCTCCTCCAGGTGCAGGTTCAGCCAGTCGATCGCCACGTCCCGCAGCCAAGAGTCGGTGGAGAGCTCGCCGAAGATGTGGCGCGCGTCGGCCCCGGCCCGCTGGTACTCCGCCACGTTCAGCGGCAGATCGCCCGCGGAGAACTGCCGGCGCGCGTCCCGTCGCTCCACCGTGTCCGCACTCCCCAGGACGTGGCGCACCAGTTGGTCGATGATCCCGTTCTCTTGGAGCAGGTGGGAGCGGAAGAACTGGTCGCGGAGCAGCGCGGGAAGATACTTCGCGAGGTGCCCCTGGGCCTCGCGCACGTCCGCGGACGCGCCGGGCGTGGGACTTCCCGCGCCGTCCGGTCCGGCGGCCAGCGCCAAGTTGTCCAGCAGGACGTGGCGGGCCTGCGGCAGGCTCAGGTTGTTGGTGGCGTTGCCCAGCCGGTCGCGGTAGCGGTCGAACGCGGGGCCCTGCATGTCGCGCAGGATGAGCTCCACCACGCCGCGCAGGTTGGTGCCGCCGCGGGGGATGAGGATCACCCGCCGCTTCTCGTCCGGGGGGATGTTGATCCACAGCCACCGCACCAAGTGCGACTTGCCCGTGCCCGCGTTGCCCAGCACGGGGACGAAGGCAAAGCCGTCCGGCCGCAGGAAGTCGTCCCGGAAGGTGTCCTGGTCGTAGGGGATCCGCGCGTCCTGCAACCGGTTTCCCCGATACATGCGCACGGGGTGGTGCGTCGCCAGGAAGACGTCGTCGCGCGGCTGCAGGGCCTCCGTGTTCATCACCTGCTGAATCCGCGACGGCTCCCAGCAGACGAAGCGCTCGAAGCTCATGGGCGCACCTCCACCCCCGGCATCCACGTCACGGCCGAGCAGCGCACGGAGACGTCGCCGTCGGGAAGCAGGTAGACCTCCGCGTCAGCGGCGCTCTGCTCCACGCGCACGCGCCCCTCGTCCGCCAGGCGGAACCAAGCGTGCGCCGTAACGGACGACAATCTGCGTTCGCGCCGGCGGCCCGTCCGGCGGTCTACCTCGCGCCGAAAGCCGCCTCCCTCGAAGACCGGGCACACCTGTGCGAGCCGGTCGGCCAGGGGCGCGGCGGCCAGCCGGGCACCCGGGCTCCCGAACACCTCCGGCAGCCGCCAGCGCAGGTGCTGCGTGGGATCGGGTGTAAGTCGGACGGACCCGCGATGCGCCTGCCGCCAGGCAAAGCCCAGGAAGCACGCCCAGTCGTCGAACTGGTTGTAGGGGTTGTCGTTCGTCAGCCCCAGCCGGTCGCCGCCCACCTCAGCGTCCACGGCCGCGGAAACCGCCTCCCAGTCGCCGGGCGCGGAGCGGACGTCCTGGTCCAGGTACCACGCCAAGACCAAGGCGAAGTCCTCATTCTCCCCGTCGACGCGCAGCAGGAGGTCGGTGAGGGTCACGGCGATGCGCGCCGACCCGTTTTCCCGGTCACGCGCAGCAGAGGGAAGATCGGGGTGCAGCTCAATCCGATCTCCAGCTTCCATCACCAATCCCATCTTGACGCACTCAATTACGCCTTTGTGCACCATGTCGAGGTCGCTCTTCGCCCCACGCAGCGGCGTGGGAGAAAGCACGGCCTCCAGGCGATCGCGCGTCTCGCTCTGGCCATCGGTCTGCAGAAGGTAGCGGTACACGGCGGCGATGCGGCCGGGACTCGCGGCAACTTGCTTCAAAACGCTCATAGGCTCCGGGCGGCGAGGAACTCGCCGAGCATGTATTTGCGGCAGGAGATCACGTCCCACAGGCGCCGCTGCCCGGTGTCCGGGTCCACGGCGTCCAGGGGGAGAAAGAGGATGCGGGGAAAGGGCTCCGCCCCGCCGTCCCACAGGTGGTGCGGCGGAACGTCCGTCCCAGGGGCGTGGACGATGAGCGTGGGCACCCGCGGCGCTTGGCGACGGACGAAGCGGTCCGACACGAACGCCACCTCGGCCGGTCCGCGCAGCACGCGCTCGAACGGGACGCGCCGCGCTCCCGATAGCTCCGGCGGCAGCACCAGGGCGCGCACGCCCAGCGACAGCAGCCAGCGGTAGAGCCGCTCGGTGCCGGAGCGCTCCCACGCGTCGTCGAAGATGGCCAGCACGTCGCCGGTGGTGAACAGGCGCGCCAGTTCGCCGTCCGTGACCCGGGGGACGGCGGCCCGGGGCGCGGGAACGGGGAGCCCGGACCGCAGGGCGGGCCTGCCCCGGGCGCGGCAGAACGGGCACCCGGAGCAGCACGGGGCCACCGTTGCGCCGGGGGACGCGGGGCCCCGACCACGCAGGGTGTACGCCTCGGCGAACACCTCGGCGGCGCAGCGCCGGCCGAAGAGCACGTCCAGCAGGCGTCCTACGCTTTCCCCGCCGGTGGCGTACGAGCGGTACCGGAGCGGCTGCACGCGCTGCTCCCAGCGAGCCGGGGTGCGGTGGTCCTCGTCCAGGATGCGGACGACGCGCGTGCGGGGGGCCGCGGCGGCACCGGCGTCTCCCGCGCCGGATTCCGCGTCCAGTTCCAGCATCTTCGCGCGGGCCATCAACGTGAGCGTGCGGACGTTCCACGCTTCGTTGTGCTCGCCCTGCATGTCCAGCCGCTCCGCGTCCACACCGGGAGAAACGTCCACCGGCAGCCGGTAGCGCCCGCCGCCTAGGGGCATCGCGAACTCGAACATCCGCCGCCAGCGCGGAAGTCCCTTGTCGATCGTGATCAGCTTGTGCTGGCTCATCCGCTCGGCGTCGTGCAGGTCGGCGCTGGTGAAGACGGTCAGCGACACGCAGGCGCTTCCGTCGCGCCCGGCGCGCCCCACCTCCTGGTAGAAGCGGTCCACGCTCTCGGGGACGCAGGCGTGGACCACGGCCCGCACGTCGGCTTGGTCCATCCCCAGCCCGAACGCGGAGGTGGCGCAGATCACGTCCAACTCCGCCGCCCGCCATCGGTCGATCACGCGGGCACGCTCTTCCGCGGAGGTGTCGCCGGTGACGGCAGCCGTCCGCTGGAAGCCCGCGTCCACCAGGCGATGGCGCCAAGCCTCGGCGTGCTCCACGCGCGTGGTGTACAGGATCAGGGGGCGCGGCAGGTGGTGCAGCGCCTCCATCACCCGCGCCACCTTCACCTCCTCCGATTCACACCAGCAAGCCCAGATATCCGGCTCGGGGCGAAGCTGCACCGCGGAGATCACCTCCCACGCGCCGTCCTGCCCGAAGAGCGTCTCCAGCGTGTCCAGACCCGGCTCGGTGAGCGTCGCCGTCATCAGCACCGTGCGAAAGGCGGGGCCGCCGCACGCGCGCAGCAGGTCGCGGCGGGCACCGGCCAGCGCCTGGAACTCCGAGCGGAACTCGCTCCCCCACTCGTTGACGATGTGCGCCTCGTCGATCACCAGCATCCGCAGCCACCCCTGCTCCGCGGCGCCGCGCAACGGCCCGCGCAGGGCACCGACGACGCTTTCCGGCGAGCAGAAGACCACGCGCTGCGTTCCGTCCACGATCCGCTGCCGGATCCCCGCCCGCCGCGTGTCCCCCTCGGCACCGCCGCCCCCGTAGTACGCGGTCGCATGGGCGACGTGCTCCCCGATCGCGCGCTCCTGGTCCAGCGCGAGCGCGGTGGTCGGCACGACGACGACGGTGACCCCCCCGTTCCGCGAAGTCAGCAGGGCCGGGAGCAGCGCGCACAGGCTCTTTCCCGCCCCGGTGGGCAGGTTCAGGAGCAGCGTGGCGCCGGGCTGGGCGATGAGGACCGCGCGCACCATCTCCCGCTGCGCCACGCAGCGGTAGCGGTCGAGGCCCATCTCCTCCAGAAACGGATCGCCCGCGACGGAGAGGAAGGTCCGCCGCGCCTCCTCCGCGAACGCGGGCTCCCCGACGGGATGCCCGTCCGCGCACGGGAGCCAGGCCGGGCGCCAGGGCTCCGCGCGCACCCGGACCTCGCCCGCGCCGGCATCGCGAGCCACCATGCCGAAGTGCTGCCAGGCAACAGGCCAACGATCGGCACCGGACAGCAGCACCGGCTGCTCCACCCCGCCCTGCAGCAGTTCCTCGCGGCGCAGCAGGTGCCGCAGCAGGACCGCCCGGTCGGCCGGTCCCGCCCGCCGCGAGGCCATCGCCGAGAGCAGCCGGCGGTGGATAGGCGCGTCGAAGCCCTCCGCCGCCGGCGGCTCCACGCCGAAGCCGGTACGGAGGGCAGTGCGGATCGCCTGGAACGCGTCCCCCGTCGCCGCCCCGCTCACCGGAACGGGTCCCACCCGGAGAGCACGAAGAAGCCGGCCGCGTCCAGGCGCAGCCGTGGCTCGCGCACCCCGGCCGCCAGGGCGGCGGCCAGGCGCTCCTCCACCTCCGATTCGGCCGCGAGTGCTGCGCGCTCGGCGGCGGTGCCCACCGCCGAGGCGGTGCGCCGCCGGAGGCGCGCGACGCGCTCTCCCAGAGCGGCCTCGGCCAGGCTGGCCGAGGCGGTCCACCGGGCGCGCAACTCGGGACGTTCCAGCACGGCACGATCCGCGGCCGCCCGGGCGTCGCGGCACACGCCCGGCCACAGGGAGGCATCCACCACCTCGCTGAGCGTCGGCAACTTTTCTTTCGTCAGGCTGTAGTCCAGCCCGCCCTTTTCCCGCTTGCGGTACGGCCGTGCCAGGATCTGGAGCAGCACCGGGTCCGTCACCTCCACCCCGTCCGAGCCGACGAAGATCGTCTCCACCGCCGGCGGCAGGTGCGCGTCGGCCCGCCTGCGCAGCGCCGCGGGGTTCACGGTGTGCCACGGCACGCCGGCCAGCACCCGCCCCGCGGGCCCGGTATCTGCTTCCACCACGTAGTCCAGCCGGAACCCCGTCCACTCCGCCCCCGGCGTGGCGTCCAGCCGCGGGTCACAGCGCCAGACGGCGAACGCGCGGCCGCGGTCGTCCCAGTGGATGTACTCCTCGAGCGTATCCACCAGTGGCTCGCCCGGGCGGTACAGCGCCAGCGCGCCGCCCGCGGCCGAGGCTTCGCGCTGAAAGGTGCCGGCGCGGCCCATGTGCGCACCCAGGCGGTAGAGCAGGAAGTCGTGGGGGATCAGCGACCGCTCCGTGGGCTGGTACCGCACCGCCCCGGGCGCCGGGCGGTGCGGCTCCACGTGGAGGCACCCGCAGAGCCAGCCCTCGAAGTCGGCGCGAAAGCGCTCCCACTCCGCTTCCTGTGCGGTGAGATCGCGAAAGTACTCTTCCCGACCCCGGTCAAGGACGTCGATCTCGTCCAGGGCATGCTGCTCCGCCAGCCGCCCCTGTTCCTGGGCGATTCCTTCGCGTACCGCCGGAATCGCCTGGATCAGCCCCTGCGCGCCGCCCCGGAACAGCGCCAGCATCAGGTCCTGCACGGCCGCATCGATGAAGAACTGCAGCCCCGCGATCGAGGAGCGGAAGACGCCAAAGCCCTCGTCCAGTACGCGAAACCACGCCGCGTACGTCGAGTCGTCCGTCTCCGGCCCAAGGAAGACACGGGAGCGCACCGCCCGGCCGCGTCCGATCCGGTCCAGCCGCCCGATACGCTGCTCCAGCCGGTTGGGCGAAAACGGCAGGTCGTAGTGGATCAGGCAGTCGGTCCACTGCAGGTTGCGGCCTTCCTCGCCCGAGCGGTCGCAGACAAGCAGCCAGCACTCCGGCAGGTCTCGAAAACGCGCCACCTCCGCGTCCACCTCCATCGCGCCGCCGCCCGCACCGTAGCTGGCTACGGCGGCATCGCCGAACGCCGTCCGCAGCCGCTCCACGATGCTGTGGCGCACGGACGGAAAGCTGGTGAAGACGAGTACCTTCTGCGGTGCCGGCGCGTTGCGCGTTCCGCGCCGGGGGGCGAACGGCCTCAGCGTTTCTACCAGGAGCTCGCCGCGGTCGTCGGCCGCAGCGGTGTCACACAACCTGCGCAGGAGGCCGTCTTCGCCCTCCAGCCGGGACGCTCCCCGGAGTGCCCGCACTGCCTCCGCGCCTAGGTCTTCCACTGGCCCAGCCCCAACCCCTTCCCCCAGCCGGCAGTCCACCGCTGTCGCCAGCACTGTACCGCCCGCGGCGGCCGCGTCCAGCAGCGCGAGCAGCGCCGTTGGGAGCAGGGCCGCCGCCTCCCCCTCCTCCGCAGTCGCGGCGCGGGAGAAGACCACGACCGCCGCCTCACGCCACTCGTCCAGCAGCTCGTGCTGGTGTGCGCTCGTGGAGCCCAGATCGTACTCTTCCACGAGGTGCCCGGGGCCGGCGTCCGCACCCAGCCGCGCCGCCGTGACCTCCTCGCCCACCGCCTGCCGCCGCGTGCGCAGCAGGCGCCGGTGCAGCCGGTATTGGTCGCCGATATGGCTGCGGATCTCGCGCACCAGCCGCGCGCGCGTTTCCGGGTCGCCTGGCTCCGCCTCCAGCACGCTGCGAAGCCGCGCCGCCAAGGCTTGCAGGTGGGGATCGTCCGGCACCAATTCCGCCAAGCGCCCTAGCCCCCGGCGCAGCGAAAAAACGGGTGAGGTCTCGTTGAAGGAAACGAGAAAGCGTCCCACCTCCTGCCGGCTGGCGAGGCGCGCGCGGAGAAGCTCCACGTCTTCTATGCGGTACACATCCGGCTCCAGCAGGTGGAGCAGAGCCAGGAACGCGACCTCGTTGTTCAGCGCCGGCGTGGCGGAAAGTAGCAGCAGCCGGGGCACGGAGTGGGCGAGCGCGCGGTACAGCTCGAAGCGCGCCAGCGCGGCCGGATCGCCGGAGCGCACCAGGTCCGCCACGTGATGCGCCTCGTCGATTACCACCATCTGCACATCGTCCTGGCGAGGCTCGCGCTCCCACTCGTCAGTCCCCATGAGCAGTACCCGCCCGGTGTCGAGAACGGCGAACTTCGACGCCAGTTCGGATCGCCACTGTTCGCGGAGATGGGCGGGCACCAGCACGAGCACATCCCCCTTCCGACTGTCGAGCAAAAATTGCCGAATGACGATTCCCGCTTCGATAGTCTTGCCCAGACCAACCTCGTCAGCCAAGAGGTACCGCTGGACGGGGTCTTCGAGGACGCGCCGGGCGACCTCCACCTGGTGCCGATACAGCAGGATGCGCGAGGACAGCAGACCGGTGAGCCCCCGCGCCGCAGCGCGCTGCTGGATCAGCGCACGCACGAACGGAAGGCGGTGCTCATGGAAGAACGGAGTTTCGTGCGCCCGACTGACGAGCACCTCCATGGGATCGCGGATAGGGTGCGCCCAGCGAACGTACAACTCCGACTCCGGTACGTAGCGCGATGTCCTGTCCGGGAGGTTGACCTCGTACTCGCCGTCCATGTATATCCCCACCCGCCCCGCCTGCCATACATCGCGGTGTTCGTCGTACAAGTAGCAGCGCGTCTGCGGCCGAATCCGGGTGGGCTGCACGAGCGTCTGTGGCACCTTTTCCCTATGGCGCACGGCCGCTGAGTCGAAGTATTCCAGCGTAGCCGTCCCGCCGCTCACCGCAACGAGCTTGGCCACACCGCGCCCGCCGTCGTGCATCCTGACGAATTGTCCTGTACGCATGGATAGGAGGCGTAGAGAGGGAGCGGCGTGATGGGACGAGGGTGGGGATCGCCGTCGCGGCGATCCTTCATTCAAGCAGGAGACTGGGCGGCAATATCCTGTAACGTTGAGGGTAGCACGGTCGTGAATGCCGGTAAACATACGGAATCGTCCGCATTCCGACAATCGCCGCCTGAATCCCTGGATCAATATGCCGAATACCCGCCGTAAGATTGCGGAGGAGCTGCCGACACTCTCATGTTACTTCCTGTTACATCGGGTGACGTTGTGCAACATACTGCACCAAGTGCCCCTGCCCCACTTGAGGGCCTCATGCCCATCGACATTGACGGTGTTGGCTTTTTCTCCGCGAATGAGATGGCCGAAGCCTGCGGCGTGTCCCGCCAGACGCTTTGGCGGTGGCGCCGTCAAGGGGTGGTGCCGCAAGGGCGCAGGTTCCGGGACCGCCAACTCCTCTTCACTCAATCCGAACTCGAACAGGTGCAGGACTACGCCAACCGAGTCGAGCCAATCGATTTGAGCGCCCGCGAGCAATTGAAGCTCTTCAACGGAGCCGCGTAAAGGAGAGGACATGAAACCGAAGGCAGTCGTTCTGCTCAGTGGGGGGCTCGACAGCACCACTCTCACCTACCGTCTTGCCGAAGAGGGCTACGACCTGCACGCCCTCTCCGTGGACTACGGCCAGCGGCACAGAAAGGAGATGCTGTTTGCGCGCGACACCGCCGAACGGCTGGGTGTGCCGCATGACGTGATCGACCTGACCAGCGTTACGCGCCTGCTCACGTCTTCG
>DASYJZ010000697.1:0-5385 GCA_035995965.1 Longimicrobium sp.
CAGTCTTTCTGGTTCGCGGGGAGCTGGACCGGTTCTGGTCCAGTCGTGCGACAGCCGACGAATGCGATGCCGGCATCGCGGCCGCGGCGAAGCCGGAGTCGCCGCGGCCAGCCAGGATTGGAGTGGCCCCTTCCGTCCGACCACCCGGGTGCGGAACGCGCGCCCCGATGGATGTGCCACGCGCGCCCCAGAACTCCCTGACGCCCGCCGCGGGCCCCTGGGCCGGGCGGGCCGTAAGAGAGGATGCCGCAAACCACTACCGGAAACAGTCCCGCCTTGTGTTTTTCGGCACGGGAGATGTAGCCGTGCCCCCACCGCCCGGAGGCGGCAATTCCTCGGTGCCGGGAACGGGACGAAGCCTGGACGGCGACATGAACCGGAACCGCGTCAGGAGGCGGCTCACCGAGGCGGGGATCGACCCGACCCCCGCGCGCGAGCCACGCACGCGCAAGTTGGCCAGCATCGCCGACGAGGCGCTGGAGGCAGCGGGCATCCCGCGGGACCAGCTCCACCGCATCGCGGCCGAGTTTCGCCGCGTGCCGCGCACGTCGTGCGCGGCCGCAGCCATGGGCGCGGGGTTCACCGCCTGGACGCTGAGCCATTCGGACCATCTCCTCCACCACGCGATCGACCGGGGCGCCGACGTCGCGGCCTTCGTGCACGACAACATCGACGTCCTCACCGCCGGCTGGCACGATGCTGCGCCGGCGGTGGCGGAGTTCCTCGTGGAGTTCTCGCTCCACCTTCCGGAGGGCACCATCCACGTGGGCGAGCAGCTCTTCGAGCACCTGCTTCACCACGCGGGCGCCGTGGAGCACGCGGTGGGCGCGGGCGCACACGGACCCGACCTCGGTGACGCGCTGCACGCCGTGAGCGTGGGAGCGGATGCCACCGACCTGTTCGAAGGGGTCGCGACGCTCGGACTCAGCATCGCGGTGGGGATGGGAGCGAAGAAGGTGGTGGAGATGTACTACGAGCCGCGGATCGAGGAGCGCAAGGCGCGCCTGCGCGAGCTGGAAGGCGTGGTGGGGGAGCTGGCACGACTCAAGGCGTCGCTGGAAGGTGGCCTGCCGGTGGGGCTCGTCGCCGCGCAGCTGGAGAAGGTCCACCCCAGCCACTGGGGGTTCTGATGCCGGTCATCGGCCCCATCGTGCGGCCCACGCTCGCGCACCTGCGGGCGCGGAAGATCATCGGGCGGCTCGACCAGGCCATCGCCGAGCGTGAAGGGCTGCGCACGGCGCCGCTGCTGGACGGCATGGCCGGCACCGCCCGCTACGACGCCGCCTCCACCCTGCTGGAAGCCACGCTGTACGCGCGCACCGGCAGCGCGCCGGCCGGGGAGCGCGGACGGCTGCGCGAGCAGTACCACAGGCGCCGAGAGGAGGAGTACTGGATGGCGAACGAGGACCTGAGGAAGGAAGCCGCCACGCGCGCGGAGGTCGCGGCACTCGGCCTGGCCGTGAAGGAGGTCGCGGTCTCGCTGGACTCCGAGATCGAACAGTTCCGGGGCAGCGCGGCAACCCTGGTGGGCGAGACCCAGGGCGCGCTCACCCGTCTGCGCCTGGAATCGCTGCAGATCGTGCGCTCGGAGACGGAACGGCTCGACACGCGCCTGTCCGAGGGTGCAAGCGCCGTGCAGGCGGGCGTCGACCGCGCCGTCGCGGAGCTGCGGGGCCAGCTCGCGGTGCAGCACGACTTCCAGCGCCGCCAGAACGCGGAGCTGCTGGCGGCGCAAGAGGCGCTCCGCGCGGCGCTCGTCCGGAGCATCGGCAAGCTGCGGCTGGGTCTGTACACCGTCCTCGCCCTGGCGGCCGTGGCGACCGTGCTGGCGGCTGCCGGGCTCTGACGGAAGCGAGGCCCTTGTCGCCGCGGATCCGGTCGATGCACGGCGTCATCTCGATCCGCGTCGCCGTCAGCGGTAGTCCCACTGCACCACGCAGAACGACCGCAGCGTCAGCCGCTCGTCGCCGACATAGAGGGCGGAGCGGAGCCAGTCTTCCTGGTTGGTGGGGAGCTGCACGGGCTTCGAGCCCGTCTTCCGGCAGCCGAAGAAGGCGAAGTCGTCGCCGCGCCAGGCGAAGGTGTCCCAGCAGCCGGCGTAGCGCGCGGGGCGGTTCATCTGCGCCACGCGGGCCAGGAGCTGGCGCGGCTCGGGATCTTCCAGCACGCGGTTGCGCTGCTCCTGCCGCGGCACGTCGGTCCACTCGGTGAGGTACTTCCAGACCTCGCCGCGCCCGCCCACGGTGTTGACCCATCTCCCCGCCCACCCCTCCTTCTCCAGCAGCCGCAGCACCGCCAGCTCGGCGAACAGGTGCTCGCCGTCGAGCTCCACCATCCCCGCCGCCTTCTTGCCGAAGTCGTCCGCGAACGCGTCGCCCGTCCAGCGCGGGAGGCGCATGAACACGCCCGGCACGTCGTTGACGATGCGGCCGGTGGGAAGGCTGATGGGCGTGCGCAGGGGGATGAGCAGGTCGTCGCGCTCCACCAGCGGCGCGAGCGCCGGGAACCACGGGCGGTCGTGCAGCTCCGACGTCGTCGCTTCCACCGCGCTCACAGGGCCTGTGAAGCGCGAGCGAGTCTCCAGGGGGTGCTCGAATTCCCCTGATCGAATCAGTTGACGATCTCTTCTCACGAATATCCTCTGGACGCTTCGGAAGCCGGCTCCGAGGGCCGGCCATGGATCCTTCGGCCGCCGCCGGACCCCTTTGCAATCGGGAGTCCAGCGCCGCGGCGATGCTCAGAGACGGTTCAGGAGACTCAATACCAGATTCCGCGAGTGGCGGTGCGTTCCTGGAGCGTATCGATGGGCCGGCTATAGATCCTTCGGCCTGCCAAGTCTTTGCCGGATAGAAGGATGAGACGAGGTCGGCCTCAGGATGACGTCTTGGGGGTCTTGCACGAATGCACAGTTGATCGTGGGGATCGGTATCAGACCAACGGTGTCACCGTGAGGCTGAGGCCCGGCCTCATGCTACGCTCAGTCGACGCAGCGCCTCGCAGGCCGAAGGATCTGACCACGGACGCGCGGACCCCGCCGCGGAAGCCGTACGGCAGCCGGCAGCAACGCCGTGTGTCTACCGATGCGAGGCCGCCATTGGCGACGCTGCCGCGCCCGGGCCCCGTGGCGTTCCGGCTAGATCCCTCGGCCTGCGGACATCGGCGCGGCGGCGTGTTCGTCGTGGCCGAGCCTCGGGATGACACCGGAGTGTTCGGCCGGTTTGACGTTTCCCACCAGTCCGATGACGTCTCGTAGTCTTTGGCGGCAGCAGGGGTCACCGGGAAACCTCCGTGACCCCTGTGACCTCCGTGAGAGAACGCAGCTTCAGCCCGGCTCGATGCGCAGCCCGTGCTTGATGTTGCGGCCCTCGACCAGGAACACCACGTCCTCGGCGATGTTGGTGGCGAGGTCGGCGATGCGCTCCAGGTTGCGGCTCACCAGGAAGAGCGTCATGGAGGGGCCGATGCGGCGCGGGTCCTCCATCATGTGCGTGAGCAGGATGCGGAAGAGCGACTCGTGCATCTGGTCCACGCGGTCGTCGCGGTCGATCACGTCGCGCGCGTTCTCGGCGTCGGCGCGCACGAAGCAGTCGAGCGCGTCGGAGAGCATCTCCCCCGCCAGCCGCGCCATCTCCTCCACCTCCGGGAGCTCCGCAAAGAGCGGCGAGTCGACCAGGTGCGGCACCCCCTCGGCGATGTTCACCGCGTGGTCGCCCACGCGCTCCAGGTCGTTGCTGATCTTCATCGCCATGGTGATCAGCCGGAGGTCGCGCGCCATGGGCTGCTGCAGCGCCAGGAGCTGGATGCAGAGGTCGTCGATCTCCACCTCCAGCGCGTCGACCTCCTGGTCGCGCGCCACCACCTCGCGCGCGGCCGCCTCGTCGCGCTCGCGCAGCGCCTCGACCGAGGCGCGCACCAGCTCCTCGGCCAGCGCGCTCATCTCCAGCAGGCGGTTCTTGAGCCGCGCCAGCTCCTCGTGGAAGTGGCGGGTCCCCCCGGAGAGGCTCATCCGAACCTCCCGGTCACGTAGGCCTCGGTGCGGTCTTCGCGCGGCGTGGTGAAGATCTGGTGCGTGCGCCCCACCTCCACCAGCTGCCCCATGTAGAAGAAGGCGGTGAAGTCCGAGACGCGGGCCGCCTGCTGCATGTTGTGGGTCACGATCACGATGGTGTACTCGTCCTTCAGCTCGTAGATCAGCTCCTCGATTTTCTGCGTCGCGATGGGGTCCAGCGCGCTCGCCGGCTCGTCCATCAGCAGCACCTCGGGCTTCACCGCCAGCGCCCGGGCGATGCAGAGCCGCTGCTGCTGCCCGCCGGAGAGCCCCAGCGCGCTCTTCTGCAGGCGGTCCTTCACCTCGTCCCAGAGCGCGGCGCGCACCAGCGAGCCCTCCACCACCTCGTCCAGCTCGCGCCGCCCGCGCGCCAGCCCGTTCACGCGCACGCCGTAGGCCACGTTGTCGTAGATCGACTTGGGGAACGGGTTCGACTTCTGGAACACCATCCCCACCCGCTTCCGGAGATGCACCACGTCTTCGCCGCGGTCGTACACGCTGCGGCCGTAGAGGCAGATGTCGCCGGTGTGCTTCACCCCCGGGATCAGGTCGTTCATCCGGTTGATGGAGCGCAGGAAGGTGCTCTTGCCGCACCCCGACGGCCCGATCAGCGCCGTCACCCGGCGCTCGGGGACGGAGAGGTCGATGTCGTGCAGCGCCTGCACCGCGCCGTACCAGAAGGAGAACTTCGACGCCTCGACCGCCGGCGCGAAAGCCTGTCCCGCCGCCTGCCCGCCGGCCGGCGCCCCCACCCGCGGCGCGGAGACGGCCGGGGTGGGAGGGCGGACGGGGGAGGAGTGCGGCTGTGCGTCCATGGTCGCCATCGTCTTTCTCATGCGTTGCGTTGCGCCCGCCCCAGGGCGAAGCGCGCCCCCAGGCTGAGCGTGAGCACCAGCAGGATCAGCACCAGCGCGCCCGCCCACGCCTGCCGGTGCCAGTCGTCGTACGGCGAGATGGCGTACGCGAAGATCTGCAGCGGCAGCGCGGCCGTGGGGTGGCGCGGGTCGAGCTGCCAGAACTGGTTCCCCAGCGCCGTGAACAACAGCGGCGCCGTCTCCCCCGCGATGCGGGCGACTCCGACGAGGGCGCCGGTGAGGATCCCCCCGCGCGCCGCCGGCAGCACCACCCCCAGCATGGTCCGCCAGCGCGGCACCCCCAGCGCCAGCCCGCCCTCCATCAGCTCGCGCGGGACCAGGCGCACCATCTCCTCGGTCGTTCGCGTCACCATCGGCACCAGCATGGTGGCCAGCGCCACCGACCCCGCCAGCGCGCTGAAGCCGCCGGTGGGGACCACGATCAGCAGGTAGACGAAGATGCCGACCACGATGGAGGGCACG
>DASYJZ010000698.1:0-4283 GCA_035995965.1 Longimicrobium sp.
CTGTCGGTGCGTCTCGTTGCGACGAAACACGGCTCGCGCGGCTCGGGAGGGGAGAGAACCGTCAGGTAGGCTAAGCCATATTCTACCAGCAGCTTACCCATGCTGCAAGCACCTGGGCAGGCTTTTTAGACCGGACTCAACGGTGTCATCCTGAGGCCCGGCCTCACGTTATCGCGAGCCCACACCACGCTCCGCAGGGCCGAAGGATCTAACCGCGGACACGCGTGGCTCGCAGCGGAAGCCGCACTGCGGCTGGGTAGCGAGCGGTCCATTGCGCGGACGGCATTGGTGATTCACCCGACGCCACGCCGATGGCGCGCGGCGTTGCGCGGTGAAAAGATACAAAGCGTCTAGGCAAGAATCGGTCGGATCACTAGAATCGGTGCGGCGATGCGTGACGCGCAGCGGCGACTCGCAGGATGACGTCTCTTCGGGACCGGATCGTCGCGTCCCAATCCCGTGACTCCTCGAACCTCAAACGATCCTGCGATGGCTACTGAACCGCGCGAAGGCGATGTCGTACTGCTAGTCGGCACCATGAAGGGCGCGTTCCTCGTCTGGTCCAACGCCGATCGCGGCGAGTGGCGGATCGAGGGGCCGCACTTCCGCGGGGAGAGCGTGTACGCGCTGGCGATGGACCAGCGCGGCGGGCGCCGGCGGATGCTGGCCGCCACGCGCAGCATGCACTGGGGCGCCGTGATCCGCGCGAGCGACGACTACGGCGCCACCTGGAGCGAGCCGGACCGGCGGAACGTTCGCTTCGCGGAGGGCTCGGGCGACGCGCTGGTGAACGTCTGGCAGATCCGCCCCGGCCGCGCGAGCGAGCCCGACGTGCTCTACTGCGGCGTGGAGCCCGCGGCGCTCTTCGAGTCGCGCGACGCGGGGGAGAGCTGGAGCCCGGTGGAGGGGCTGCTGAACCACGAGCACCGCAAGCGCTGGATGCCGGGCGCCGGCGGGCTCTGCCTCCACACCATCCTCCCCGACCCGGCCGACGACCAGCGGATGGCGGTCGCCATCTCCACCGGCGGCGTGTACCGCACGGAAGACGGCGGACAGAGCTGGAACCCGCGCAACGTCGGCGTGCGCGCCGTCTTCCTGCCGGACCACTACCCGGAGTTCGGGCAGTGCGTGCACAAGATCGCGCACCATCCCTCGCGCCCGGAACGGCTCTTCCTGCAGAACCACTGGGGGCTGTACCGCAGCGACGACTGGGGCGACCAGTGGCACGACATCGCCAACGGCGTTCCGTCTGACTTCGGCTTCGCGATGGAGGTGCACCCGCACGACCCCGACACCGTCTACATCGTGCCGCTGGACTCGGACCAGTTCCGCTGCGTCCCCGAGGCCCGGATGCGCGTCTACCGCACCCGCGACGCGGGCGCCTCCTGGCAGCCGCTGGAGACGGGCCTGCCGCAGCACGACGCGTACGACACCGTGCTGCGCGACGCGCTGACCGTCGACCGCCACGACCCCGAGGGGATCTACTTCGGCACGCGCGGCGGCAAGCTCTACGGCTCGGCCGACGAGGGGGAGAGCTGGACGGAGATCGCCGACGACCTGCCGCCGATCGTGTGCGTGAAGGCCGCGGTCATCGGGGCGGCGTGAGGCCGGACAGCAGGGGAGGGAAGATGGGGATCACCATCGCGCTTCCGGGCGCGCTTCAGCCCTATGCCGGCGGCAGCTCGGAGGTCACGCTGGCCGACCGCTGCCGCACCGTGGCCGACGCCCTCGCCGCGCTCGCCGCGCGCCACGGCGGCGTGATGGACCGCGTGACCGACGAGCGCGGCGAGCTGCGCCCGCACGTGAACGTCTTCGTCGACGGCGAGAACGTCCGCTTCCTCGATGGCCTGGGGACGGCGCTGGGCGAGGGGAGCACGATCGTCATCGTCCCTGCGGTCAGCGGCGGATAAAGCGGCATTTCTCTGTGCTGTGAGAGACAGCTGTTTTCCGTTTACCTCACTGCCGCCGCGCGGGGCAGGCGACGCGCTCCAGCCGCCACTCCTGCGCCTCCTCGTCGCGCTCGTTCCGGTCGATGCGCACGGCGAGCGTCCGGGCGTCCACGCGCCGGTAGATGATGCGCTTGGGGAAGTCGTGGCTCGGGTCCTCGAAGCGCGCCTCGCTCGTGCTCGTCGTCATCAGCCGAAAGCGCCCCTGCTGAACCCCGTTCGGTGCGGGGAAGAGGACGATCTCCGCCGAGTCCGCCACGATCCGGCTGAGCTCCCAGCCGCGGGTGCGGCCGGTGTTGTCGTCGAGGTAGCGCGTGGTGGCGAGCATCACGTCGGAGTCGGCGGCCGTCCACTGCTCCTCGATCGTCTTGTCGGTGCCCGCGTCGCCGCGCCAGCAGCCGGCCATGAAGCCGAGCGCCGCGAGCGGACGCGGCGGCTCCTGCGCAACGGCGGGCACGGCCGCCGCAAAAACCGCGAGCGGGGCGAGGACGAGCACGGAACGGCACGCGCGGAATAGATGCATCGGACGTAATTGGGCAAGAGGGAAAGGCGGGCTTCTGCACAACAATGCGCACCGTGTTCTGAAGTGTCCAGCATCATCCCCTCCTGCCCTTGCAGGTGCGCGGCAGAGGCGACGGGTTGGAAACCCACCGCTGGAACAGCATGACCCTCTGCGTGGAGACCTGCGTCAACGACTGCTGAGCGGGCAGCCACGGCATGAAGAGCGCGGGGGACAGGACGCCCGCGCTCTTCATGCCGTGTGCCTAATGTTTGCTGGACGCGGAGGCGCGGCCGGACTATCCCTGGGTGGGGTCGAACGTCCGTCGTTGACACCCAGCCCAGGGGAGGGGACGCATGCGCAAGCTGAAGCTGAACGTGGACGAGCTCAGGGTGGAGTCGTTCGAGGCGGACCGGAGGAGAGAAGACGCGGGGACGGTGCGGGGCAACGCCCCCTTCGAGATGCCGGCGAGCGACGACCCCTGCGGAGGGGGCGGTGGAGGCGGCGGGTGGTCGGGGGTGGCGTCATGTCCCTGCACCAACCGGTACTCCTGCCCCGACGGCTGCACCGAGCTCTGCACGGCCGTGACCGCCTGCGCGACCGCCTGGGGCGGCTGCTGCTGACGACGAAGGGGGGACGGCGACGGGTCAGGCGATGGCAATCGCGCCAGGAAACCCAGGCTTCGGGCGAGCCCGACTATCGGTCGGCGACCTCGCCCGTCTCCGGCTCCACGCGCTCGCGGCGCGCGATACGGCGGTAGCGCTCCACCAGCGCCACGAAGTCGCGGCGGTATCCCTCGCGGTCCTCGCCGAGGCTGCCGCGGGCGAGCTCCAGCATCCCGTCCACCGTGGCGGCGCCCTTGAAGCGCGAGTCGCGCAGCAGCATCCCGAACCCCGCCACCGCCGACGAGAAGCGGAAGTCGTCGCTGCGCGGCGCGCCGGCGCCCGGGTCCACCACGGCCTGCGCGAAGAGCCGGCTGGTCTCGCTCGACGGGAGCTTGTAGCGCAGCTTCACGAACGCCAGCTCGTCCCCGGAGCTCGCCCGCGGCGCCGGCTCGGTGCGCTGGTACCGGAGCGACGGCGTCCGCGCCTCCACGTCCATCCGCGCGCCCACCGGCACGATCTCGTACAGCGCGGTGACGGAGTGGCCCGCGCCCATGTCTCCCGCGTCGCGCCGGTCGTCGTCGAACTCCTCGTTGCGCAGCGCGCGGTTCTCGTAGCCAATCAGGCGGTAGGCGGCCACCCGCGCCGGGTTGAACTCCACCTGCAGCTTCACGTCCTTGGCGATGGTGAAGAGCGTGCCGCCGAACTCGCTCACCAGCGTCTTGCGCGCCTCCTCGCGGTCGTCGATGTAGGCGTAGTTGCCGTTGCCGCGGTCTGCCAGCCCCTCCAGTCGGCTGTCCTTGAGGTTCCCCATCCCGAAGCCGAGCACCGTCAGGAAGGTCCCCTCGCGGCGCTTCTCCTCGATCAGCCGGAACATCTCCGCGTCGCTGCTGGCGCCCACGTTGAAGTCGCCGTCGGTCGCCAGCACCACGCGGTTGTTGCCGCCGCGCGCGAAGTTGCGGCGCGCCACGTCGTACGCCAGCCGGATCCCCGCGCCGCCCGCGGTGGAGCCGCCCGCCTCCAGCCGGCCGATGGCCTCCAGGATCTCGTTCTTGCGGTCGCCCGGGGTGGCGTCGAGCACCAGCCCGGCGCTGCCGGCGTAGACTACCAGAGAGACCCGGTCCTGCGGGCGGAGCTGGTCCACCAGCAGCCGCAGCGCGTCCTTCACCAGCGGCAGCTTGTTGGGCGACATCATCGACCCCGACACGTCCACCAGGAAGACCAGGTTGCTGGCCG
>DASYJZ010000699.1:0-6733 GCA_035995965.1 Longimicrobium sp.
AGCAGACGCCCCCGGACCTCCGCGCCGAGGCCACCGCCGGGAGCGAGGCCGAGCGCTACCTGCGCGTGCTGCAGGTGGCCGGGGGCGCGCCGCTCTACCCCTGGTCGCTGCGCGCCTTCTCCCCCGCCGAGGTCGACCGGCTCGCCTCGGGCCCCGCGGACCATCCCTGGGCCCCGCGCTTCGCGCCGGCCGACTCCGCGCACGGCGTGCGGGGCGGGCTGCTGCGGCCGTCGCTGCGCGCCGTCTACAACACCGCCTACCCGCAGGGCGGCAACGACGGCGCGGTGTGGGCGGGGCGCGGGGCCACGTTCGCGGCCACCGCGGGGGTGGCGCTGCGCTGGGGGGCGCTCAGCGTGCGGCTGGAGCCGGTGGCGTTCTGGGCGCAGAACCGCGCCTTCGCGCTGATGCCCAACGGCCTCCCCGACTCGGCGCGCTTCCGCGACCCCGACAACCCGAAGAGCATCGACCTGCCGCAGCGCTTCGGCGACGGCGCCTACTGGCGGGTGGACCCCGGGCAGAGCACCGCGCGCCTGGACGTGCGCGGCTTCGCCCTGGGCGTTTCGACGGCCAACCAGCAGTGGGGCCCCTCGGCCGACCTGCCGCTGATCCTGGGGACGAACGCGGCCGGCTTCCCGCACGCGTTCGTGGGCACGTCGAACCCCTGGCGGGTGGGGATCGGGCGGCTGCACGCCCGGGTGGTGTGGGGGAGCCTGACGCAGTCGCCCTATTCGAGCATGAGCGGCCACGGGAGCCATCGGCTGATGACGGGGATGGTGGCGGTGTTCACGCCACGGGGGCTGGACGGGCTGGAGATCGGGGGCTCTCGCTTCTTCCACACCCCCTGGCCCCGGGGCGGGCTGAAGCTCTCCGACCTCGCCCAGCCTTTCCAGGCGTTCTTCAAGACGGGGCTCCCGGCGAACGGCGAGAGCTCCGAAGACCTGGTCAGCGCCGAGAACCAGCTCGCCTCGGCGTTCATGCGCTGGGTGCTGCCGAAGGCCGGGTTCGAGGCGTGGGCGGAGTTCGCGCGCGAGGACCACAGCTGGGACCTGAAGGACTTCCTGCTGCAGCCCGACCACGACGCGGCCTACGCGCTGGGCGCCCGCAAGGTGTGGCGCCGCGGCCCGTCGCTGGTGAGCCTGCGCGGCGAGCTGCTCGACGCGCAGCCGTCGGCGCTGGCGGCGGTGCGCCGGCAGACGGTGTTCTACCGCCACACCTACGAGCAGCAGGGGCACACCGTGGGCGGCCAGATCCTGGGCTCGCCCGCGGCGTACGGCGGCGCGGGGAGCGTGGTGTCGCTGGAGAAGTACACGCCGGGTGGGCGGTGGACGCTGGACTGGACGCGCACCCGCGTGCGCGGCCTGCGCCTCACCCCCGCCTCGGCGCAGGGGAGCGCGGGGGTGGACGTGGTGCACTCGCTCGGCGCCGAGGCGGTGCTCTTCCGCGGCAGCACCGACGCGCTGCTGGGCCTGCGCGGCAGCTACGAGCTGAACCGCAACGGCGGGAACGACGCCTTCAACCTCGACGCCTCGCTCGGCGTGCGCATCGGCTTCTAGCGCGGTTTCCTCGTGGGTCCGCTCCGGCGCGGGTCCGCGGCCGCGGCGCCTCTCTACCCCGGACGGCGCGCGAGCAGGTAGAGGTTGCCGCTGCCGCCCACGCGCGCCATCCAGCGCACGGCCGCGACCACGGCTCGCCGCAGCGGGTTGCGCGGGCGGGGCGGCGAGCGGAAGGCGAAGGAGGGGAACCACTCCACCGCGCCGAACCCCGTCCGCGCCAGCAGCGCCTCCAGCGAGCGGCGGTTGAAGTACTGGATGTGGCTGGGCGCGCCCAGCATGGCGCCCGCGAGCCGCGGCACCGCCGCGATCGGGTAGAACACGCCGCGCTCGAAGCCGGGGATCTTCAGCACCAGCGCGCCCCCGGGGGCGAGCGCCTCGCGCGCGCGCTCCAGGAACGCCGCCGGCTCGCGCAGGTGCTCCATCACGTCCCAGAAGGTCACCGCGTCGTACGGCCCGTCCAGCGGCATGGTGAGGAAGTCGCCCGCGCGCGCGTCGAGCCCGCGCTCGCGGCAGAGGCGCGCCGACTCCTCCGACACGTCCACCCCGCGCGCCGGGTACCCCTCCGCGGTGATGGCGGAGAGGAAGACCCCGTTGCCGCACCCCACGTCAAGCACGCGGGCGTCGCGGGGGAGCGCGGGGGCCAGCCGCTCGCGGACCTCCCGGCGGATGGTCGCCTCGAACACCGGGTCCGGGCGGAACCCCGCGTAGCCGGAGCCGTACGACGCCTCGATCTCGCGCTGCTCGGCGTCGCCGGTAGGGAGGAAGCGGTGGGTGCACGCCGCGCACTCCTGCACCGGGGCGCGCCAGGTGCGCGTGGGCAGGCGCACGCGCAGCCGCAGGAGGGTCCGGAGCGCGGCCGAGCCGCAGGCGGGGCAGTTCATCGAGTCGCGGAACAGGGTCCGTGGAGGCTGAAAGCGCGCGGGAACTCTACGGCCCCGGGTTCTCCCGCCGCAAGCGAGCCGGCGGGCTTCCTCGCCACTCCCGCGACGAGTACGTCGGCGGAACGCCTGCGCTTCCGCGGGGGAGAAGGAGCGCCGGGGAGGCCTGCCCGCTCCGGCGCGCTCCACGGACGGACACGAGCGGATGATCGACTTCCACAACCACGTGCTCCCCGGCGTCGACGACGGCGCGGCCGACCTCCCGGAGGCGCTGGCCGCGCTGGAGGCGTTCGCGGCGCAGGGGGTCGACACGGTGGTCGCCACCCCGCACCTGAGCGGCGCCGACACCCTCCACCCGGCGGCGCTGGAGCGGGCGCTCGCGCGCGTGGACGCCGCCTGGGAGGAGCTGGGGCGCGCCGCCGCGCGGGCGCTGCCGGGGGTGCGGCTGGCGCGCGGCGCCGAGGTGATGCTCGACGTCCCCACGCCCGACCTCTCAGACCCGCGAGTGCGGCTGGCCGGGACGCGCTTCGTGCTGGTGGAGTTCCCCTTCATGGCCGTGCCCCCCCACGCCGCCGGGGCGCTCTTGGGCCTGCGCGAGGCGGGGTGGCACCCGGTGCTCGCGCACCCCGAACGCTACGTCAACGCCGCCGTCTCGCTGGCCGACGCGGCCGAGTGGCGGCGCGCCGGGGCCGCGCTGCAGGTGAACGCGGGGTCGCTCCTGGGCCGCTACGGCGAGGGGCCGCGGCGCATCGCCTGGGGGCTGGTAGAACGCGGCTGGGCGGACTACCTTTGCAGCGATTTCCACGCGCGCGGGCGCTGCGCCACCGCCGAGGCGGCCGCGGCGCTCTTGCGCGCCGGGGGCGAGCCGCAGGCCCGCCGCCTCACGGTCGAGAACCCGGCCCGGCTCCTCGCCGACCGGCCTCCGCTCCCCGTCGCGCCGCTCCGCCCGCGCGCCCCGCTCTGGCGGCGCGTGTTCCGCCCGGGCCGCGGCTGACCTCCCTCCGCAAGACGACGACGAACGATGGAACTGGACGCCGAGCAGGCCGCGCCGCCCGTGCACGCCCCCCGCATCGTCCCCAAGCCCTGGGGACGCGAGGTGTGGTTCGCGCACGAAGAGCGCTACGCGGGGAAGATCATCGAGGTCAACCGGGGGTGCGCGCTCTCGCTGCAGAAGCACGAGCGCAAGCAGGAGACGATGTACCTGCAGTCGGGGCGCGTGCTCTACCACTTCAACGGCCGCGACTTCGAGATGGGCCCGGGCGACTGCATCACCATCCGCCCCGGCGACGTGCACCGCGTGGAGGCGCTCGAAGACGCGGTGATCCTGGAGGTCAGCACCCCCGAGCTGGACGACGTGGTGCGCCTGGAAGACCGCTACGGCCGGGCGGGCTGAAGGGCCGTTCCGGACGCCGCGGGTTGTCGGCGTGGACCGGGAAAGTTAACTTTCCGCTTCGGCGGCGTGTCGGTATGCACGTGCGCCCGTTTCATTTAAGGGCTCCGCGCCGGGTCCGCTCCGCGAAAAGTGCCCCGAATCTGGCGCTCGGCGGGCCGTGCCGCTCGCACCCGCCCGGCGGCGCTCGCCGCTCGGGCGCCGCCGTGCATCCGATGTCTCTCCCCGTTACGGGTACCTGTGCCGATGGCCGCAAGCGGAAGATCGAGGATCGACGAGGTGGAGGACGGGCTGCGCGCCGCGCCCCGTACCTGGCTGGTGACGGGCGCCGCGGGGTTCATCGGCTCGAACCTGGTGGAGCGGCTGCTGGCGCTGGGCCAGCAGGTGGTGGGGCTCGACAACTTCGCCACCGGGAAGCGCGGGAACGTCGCCGACCTGGCCGCCGGCGACGCGGAGGGGCGGTTCCGCTTCGTGGAGGGCGACGTCTGCGACCGCGACGCCTGCCTGGAGGCGCTCGCCGGCGTGGACGTGGTGCTGCACCAGGCCGCGCTCGGCTCGGTGCCGCGCTCGCTCGCCGATCCCGTGGCCACCCACCGCGCCAACGTCGACGGCTTCCTCACCATGCTGGTGGCCGCGCGCGACGCCGGCGTCCGCCGCTTCGTGTACGCGGCGTCGAGCTCCACCTACGGCGACCACCCCGCGCTCCCCAAGCTGGAGGAGCAGATCGGGCGGCCGCTGTCGCCGTACGCGGTGACCAAGTACGTGGGCGAGCTCTACGCCGGGGTGTTCCACCGCGCCTACGGGATGGAGACCGTGGGGCTGCGCTACTTCAACGTCTTCGGCCGGCGCCAGGACCCCGACGGGCCCTACGCCGCGGTGATCCCGCGCTGGGTGGGGAACCTGCTGGACGGGCGCCCCTGCCGCATCAACGGCGACGGCGAGAACAGCCGCGACTTCTGCTACATCGACAACGTGCTGCAGGCCAACCTGCTGGCCGCCACCGTGCAGGACCCCGCGGCGCTGGGCGAGGTGTACAACGTGGCGTACGGCCAGCGCACCACGCTCAACGAGCTCTTCGCGCTGATCCGCGACGCGGTGTCGCGCCACCGCCCCGAGGCCGCCGACGCCGTCCCCGAGTACGGCCCGCCCGCGCCGGGCGACGTGAAGCACTCGCTGGCCGACCTGGGCAAGGCCGGCCGCCAACTGGGCTACCACCCCACGCACGACGTGCGCACGGGGCTCGACCAGGCCGTGGCCTGGTACGCGGCGTCGGCCGAGGTCGCGGGCTCGGCCGCCTAGCTCCACGGCTGCACGAGGCTTTCGGCGCTTCCGGCGTCCGCCGTTCCGGCGCACGCCCATTCGAGCTTTCCACTGGACGAGATGGGCGATTCACCTGACGGCCGGGAGCTGATGGAACCGGGCGCCCCCGACGTGGCGGCGCCCGCCGCGGCGGTATCGGCGCCATCGGCCGCGCCGCGGCGGCGCGACGCGCGCGCCTTCGCGGTCGACACCGGGGTGGTCGCCCTCACCCAGCTGCTGCTGAAGCTGCGCGGGGTGGTGACGCTCCCCCTGATCGCCCGGATGCTGGGCACGGCCGAGTACGGCATCTGGGCGCAGGTGCTGGCGTTCGTGACGCTGGCCGGGGCGGTGTGCAACGGCAACCTGCACCTCCCGCTGATCCGCTTCATCGCCGAGGACCGGCGCGACCAGGCGCGCATCTACACCACCCTGCTCCTGGCCACGGTGGCGCTGGGCGCCGCCGGCTCCGCCGTCGTCTTCCTCTTTCGCGACGCCTGGAGCGACATGATCTTCCCCGGGGGGGAGATGCTGCCGTACCTGGCGGTGGTGGCGCTGATGATCCTCTTCGGCAACCTGCGCTCGCTGAACGTGAACCTCTACCGCGCCACCGGCCGGCTCAAGGTGCGCTCGGCGGTGGAGCTGATCGCCGCGTTCGGCGAGCTGGCCGGGATCTGCCTGCTGCTGGCACGCGGGCACTCGCTGCTGCGGGTGTTCACCTTCATGGTGGCATGGCAGGGGACGGTGGCGCTGCTGCAGACCGCGCACGCGCGCAGCATCGCCGGGTGGGCGCGGCCCGACTGGAAGATCCTGCGCGCCGCGCTGCGCTACGCGCTCCCGCTGATGCCGGTCGCCCTCTCCGTCTGGGCGCTGGACCGGTCGGACCGGCTGATCATCGGCGCCTACCTGGGGCCGCGCGCGGTGGGGATCTACTCCGCCAACTACGCGCTGGCCTCGATGGTGATGCTCTTCCAGGCGCCGCTGCAGATGACGCTCTTCCCCAAGGTGGCGGAGTTCTGGGGGAAGGACCCGGAGCGCGCGCGGCGGTACATCAGCGCCTCGAACCGCTTCTTCCTCCTCCTCGCCATCCCCTTCACCGTGGGGGTGGGGGTGCTGGCGCGGCCGCTGTTCATGCACCTGGGGAACGCGGAGATCGCCCGGGCGAGCGGCTGGACCACCTTCTTCATCGCCACCGGGGTGACGCTCTGGGGGCTCAGCTTCATGCAGAGCCAGGCGTTCCACGGGGCCAGGCGCACCGGCCAGCTCGGCGGCGCCACGCTGCTGGCGGCGGGGCTCAACCTCGCCCTCACCTGGGTGCTGGTGCCGCGCTTCGGCATCGCCGCGGCCGCGCTCTCCACCCTCGTCTCCTTCGCCGCGCTCTGCGTGCTGCTGGGGCTGCGGGGCCGGGCGCTGCTCCCGGGCGACCTGGTGGGCGGCTTCGTGCTCAAGGCCTACGCCGCGGCGCTGCTGATGGGCGCCTACCTGCACTGGCTCTCGCCCACCGGCAAGGCGGCCATCCTGGGCGCGGCGGCCAGCGGCGCCGTCCTCTACGCCGTGGTGGTCGCCGCGCTGCGTCCGCTCGCACCGTCCGAGGCGGCCTGGCTCCGCTCGGCGCT
>DASYJZ010000700.1:0-5253 GCA_035995965.1 Longimicrobium sp.
CCACCCGCCACCCGGGGGGCAACCATGAGCCGACGCAGCGTCAATCTCCTCCTCCTCGGCCTGATCGCGCTCGACCTCGTCTTTCCCGCGGTGATCTTCCTCTCGCCGGGGACCTGGACGCGGCTCTTCCACGACATGCCGCCCGACGACCCGATGGGGCTGCTGCACCGCCTGGGCGCCGGGTGGGCGGCGTTCGCCCTGTGGATGGTGGTGGCGCGCCTGCGCTGGGAGCGCGACCCCGGCTGGCTGATGCTGGTCGCCGGGATCCGCCTGACGGAGAGCTGGGCCGACTGGGTCTACCTGGGGTTCGCCCAGCACACCACGCTGTTCGGCACCGTGTCGCTGCTCGCCGCGTCGCCGGTCAACCTGCTCTGCGGCTGGCTCCTCTACCGCGCGTACCGCCGCTATTCGCGCGTGCCCGTGGCGATGGCACCCGCGGGCCCGGCGCCCGAGCTCGCGCGGGTCTGAATCTGCGGAGCGTCCTGAGAAGATCGCCGATCCCGCCGCCCTGGAGGTTCCGTCATGACCCCGACCCTCGCATCCGCGCCCCCGGCTGTCCCGACCACCATCCCGGCCGTCCCGATCGCCGGGGCCGAGCAGGCCGCGCTGGAGGCGCTCGCCGCCGCGCCGCCGGCGACCATCCTGGTGGTGAGCGACCTGCACCTTTCCGCCGGCCGCGACCCCGCCACGGGACGGTTCGACCGCATCGAGAACTTCTTCGCCGACGAGGCGTTCGCCCGCTTCCTGGAGCACTACCGCCCGGCGGCCGCCGACGGCGCGCTGCTGGTGCTGAACGGCGACACGCTGGACTTCCTGCGCGTGGTCGCCACCCCGCTCTCGGCGCGCGAGCTGGACGCCTGGCGCTCGCGGCTGGCGGCGCTCGGGGTGGCGACGACCTCCGCCGGGCTGGCCGCCTCGATCGACGACAAGGAGCGGCGCTACGGGCTGGGCACGGAGGACTTCAAGTGCGTCTGGAAGCTGGACGAGATCGCCGCCGGGCACGGGCAGTTCTTCGCCGCGCTGGCGGGGTGGGTAGCCGCCGGAGGGCGCATGCTGGTGGTGAAGGGGAACCACGACGTGGAGCTCCACTGGCCGCTCGTCCGCCTCGCCATCCGCCGCATGCTGGGCGCTGCCGCGGGCGGCGTCGGCCCCGGCTCGGTGGTGTTCTGCGACGACTTCGTGCGGCTGGCCAACGTGTTCCTGGAGCACGGCCACGCGTACGAGACCGCGACCCGGGTGGAGGGCACGCCCACCCTGGTGGTGAAGCAGGACGGGCGCGAGGTGGAGACCATCCGGCTCCCCTCCGGCTCCTTCGTGAACCGCTACCTGATCAACAGCGCCGAGGACATCTACCCCTTCCTGGACAACGCGCGCCCGCTGAACAAGTCGATCCGGCTGATCCTGCGGCGGCACCCCTTCCGCGCGCTGCTGCTGGTGCCGCCCGCCTTCCAGCTCATCCGCAAGAGCCTGAGGATCTCCGGCGGGAGCACCGCCCGCAGCGTGCTCCTCCTCCTCAACATCCTCGGCCCCCTAGTGGGCATCCTGCTGGTGGGACTGGTCCTCTACTTCGGCCGGGTATTCGAGGTGGTACGGACGCTCCTGCCGAAGTACGGGATGTGGCTGTCGCTGCTCGGGGCGGCGCTCCCCTACCTGATGTCGGCCATCGCCGACTGGCTGCCGGCGAAGCGGGGGAAGGTGATGGAGGACGAGTTCAGCGACCTGGCCTACCACGCGCTGGCGGCGCGCCGCCCCGCGGCGCCGCGGACGGTCCTCTACGCCGCCTACGGGCACACCCACACCATGGACGTGCAGCTCGTCCCCGCGCGAAACGGCGTCCCCACCGTGCTCTACCTCAACACGGGGACGTGGACGCCGCTCTACATCGACGACCGGCCGGACCTGATCGGCCGCACCTTCCGCCCCTTCCTGCGCTTCGCCCTGGGGGCCGGGGGCGAGTACCGGCACGAGTACCTGCAGTGGAACGACGAGGCGGGCGTGGCGGACCCCATCGAGATCCTGGGGCCGGTGCGGCGCAGCGGGTCGCAGGGCGCCGCGGTGATCCGCGAGCCCGAGCCGCCGCAGCCCGCCGAGGCGGGGAACACCGCGCCGGCCGTCGGTCCGTAAGCGGATGAGGATGGCGGCGCGCTCCCCACGGTGGACACTGCGGACGTGAGAGGCTGTTGAGAGAGCTCGGCCTCGATGGTGTCATCCTGAGCCTGCGGAAGCCGCACCGCGCGCGGCAACGTCATAGGCCGACCGATGCGAGGGCGGCATTCGGGACGCTGCGTTTCGTCCGATTCGACGTACTCGCCAGTCTCTGAAGGGTCGACCTGAACAGGAGGGGATGATGGCGGCACGCTTCGACGCCGACGTGGTGATCGTCGGCAGCGGGTTCGGCGGGTCGGTGACGGCGTGCCGGCTGGCGGAGACCGGCGCGCGCGTGATCGTGCTGGAGCGCGGGCGCGAGTGGGAGCCCGAGACCGACCCGCCGCGGCCCCCCGGCTCCGCCGTCTCCGCCTACCCGGACCAGGACGTCCACGACTGGTTCTACGACTCGCGCCGCCCGCACCGCTGGAACGGCTGGCTGGAGGCGCACCTCTGGGGGAAGATGTCGGTGGTGCGGGGCGCCGGGGTGGGCGGCGGCTCGCTCGTCTACGCCAACGTCTCCGCCATCCCCCCCGCGGTCACCTTCGCCGCCGGCTGGCCCGCTGAGATCACCTACGAGGGGCTGCTGCCGTACTACCACCTGGTCGGGCGGATGCTGAACGTGCAGCAGATCCCCGACAACCAGCTCACCAGCCGCTTCCGGCTGATGCAGACCGCCGTCCGCAACCTGGGCGACCCGGAGCCGCTGGAGAAGCTGGACCTGGCCGTCACCTTCCATCCCGGCTTCGACACCTCGCCGCATCACTACCCGATGAAGGACGTCCGCTTCTCGGGCGAGCACATCAACGCCTTCGGGCGGCAGCAGGGGACGTGCATCCACGCGGGCCGCTGCGACGTGGGGTGCCCGGTGAAGGCGAAGAACACGCTCGACGTGAACTACTTGGCCGTGGCGCGCGACCACGGGGCCGACGTGCGCCCCCTGCACCAGGTCAGCCACCTGGAGCGCGTCGAGGGCGGCTGGCGGGTGCGCTACCAGAAGATCGACCGGGTGCGGAAGACGCTCACCCCCGGCTCCGTCACCGGGCGCACGGTGATCCTGGCGGCGGGGTCGATCGGGAGCACGGAGCTGCTGCTGCGCTCGCGCGACCTCTTCCGCACCGTGACCGGGATCAGTCCGCGGCTGGGCGAGCGCTGGAGCGGGAACGGCAACTTCCTCACCCCCGCCACGCACCCCAAGGTGGACGTGGACCCCACGCTGGGGCCCACCATCACCGCGGGGATCCGCTACCTGGACCGTCCCGGGGGCGAGCCGCGCTTCGTGATCGAGGAGGGCGGCTTTCCGCCGCTGCTGCGGCTCTTCCTGGAGGGCGGCATCCGCGGGAAGCTCATCCGCCGCGTGCTGCTGCGGCAGCCGTTCAAGGCGGCCGCGAAGCCGGTGATCGGGCGCGCCGGGATCGAGGATCCCGCGCTGCACGTGATGCCGTGGTTCGCCAACGGGGTGGACGGGGCCGACGGGCGGCTGCACCTGGGGCGGCGGTGGTACGCACCCTGGCTGAGGGACCGGCTGAAGCTGGACTGGGACGTCCGCCGCACCGTGCCGGTGATCACCGCCATCCTGGCCAAGCACCACGCCCTCGCCGCGGCCGCCGGGGGGACGGAGTCGGCGTCGCGCGTCTGGCCGTGGCTGAAGGGGCTGGTCACCCCGCACCCGCTCGGCGGCTGCGGGATGGGGCGCAGCGCGGCCGACGGCGTCACCGACCACCTCGGCCGCGTATTCGGCGCGGACGGGCTGTACGTGGCCGACGGCTCGCTCCTCCCCGAGGCGCTGGGGATCAACCCCTCGCGCACCATCGCCTCCTTGGCCGAGCGCATCGCCGAGCACCTCACCGGCCGCCGCGCCGTCGACACCGTGCACCCGGTGCACCCCCGGCTCGATCCGCTCCCTCCGCCGCCGCGGTGACGGCCGGGGGGGATCCGGCCAGGGCCGCCCCAGGGGTGTCATCCTGAGTGCCCGACACGGACCGCTCCCTCCGCCGCCGTGACGCCGGGGGCGATCCGACCGTGGCACTCCCGGGTGTCATCCCGAGTGCCCGAACACGCTGAAACCACGGCCGCACCGGCGTCCGCAGGGCCGAGGGATCTAGCCTGCGGCGCGCGGGGCCTGGGCGCGGCAGCGTCGCCGATGCCGGCCTCGCATCCGCCGAAGCATGCCCGTACGCAGCCGCAGTGCGGCTTCCGCAGCGGGTCTCGCGAGTCCGCGGTTAGGTCCTTCGGCCCTGCGATGCACGGGTAGACTCAGGGTAAAGTGAGGTCGGGCCTCAGGATGACACTGTTGGGGACCGACGTTTCCAACCAGTCCTCCGCACACCCGCAACGGCGACCCGGCGTCTTTCCCGCACGCGACCGCGCATGGCCGTTGACGCGCGCCGCCGGCCCCTGTATCTATCACCTGGAAGGCAAATATTGTCGGGTTAAATCGTGCAGCGGTACTCCGTTCCGTCTCCGTCTCCACCCCGTGAGCACTCCCCTCTTCCTCGCCCCGAGGCAGCCATGAACGCGTCCTTCCTGCAGTGGGTCCGCAAGCTCTTCCTGCTCGGCAACGGCCTCACCTTCCTGGGCTTCGCCATCTCCACCACGCTGAACATCACCTTCACCGCAACCCTGTACGGCTACACGCTGAACGGCATCGGCGGGGCCAACGAGTTCCGCGCGGTCTACACGGGGTTCTGGCTGGGGCTCACCCTGGGGTTCTTCCTCGCGCTGAAGCACTACCGCCTGGCGATCCTCGGCGACCTGCTCTTCGCCATGGTGCTCCTGCAGTCGCTCGGCCGCCTCTACAGCTTCGCCGTGGACGGCATCCCGCCCACGCGCTTCATCCTCTTCTTCGCGATGGAGTTCGTCACCGCGGGGATCGGGCTTATGATCCGCCCCCACGCGCAGTACGCCGCGGCCGCCGAACCCGCGCTCGCGTAGCCGCACCGCACCGCAGGAGGGACCCATGGAGAACGACCCGATCTTCCAGCCGCTGAAGTTCCGGAACCTGGAGGTGAAGAACCGGATCTTCCGCTCCAACCTCACCGGGCGCTTCGACAACTACAACGGCTCGGGGACGCCGGCGCGCCTGAACTGGGAGGAGCGCTTCGCGAA
>DASYJZ010000701.1:0-6363 GCA_035995965.1 Longimicrobium sp.
CGCGGAGAACGAGCTGCGGCCCCACGCGGAGGCGTGGGACCGCGAGGCGACGTTCCCCCGCGCGGTGGTGGACAAGCTGGGGGAGCTGGGCTTCCTGGGGATGCTCCTTCCCGAGGAGTGGGAGGGGCTGGGGCTGGACGCCGGCACCTACCTGATCGCGCTGGAGGAGATCGCCCGTGGCGACGCCTCCGTGGCGGTGGCGATGAGCGTGCACAACGCCCTCCCCACCTCCATGATCCTGGCCCACGGCAGCGACGCGCAGAAGGAGCGCTGGCTGAAGCCCATGGCCCGCGGCGAGCTGCTGGGCGGCTTCGCCCTCTCCGAGGCGGACGCCGGCTCCGACTCCGCGTCGCTCTCCGCGCAGGCGCGGAAGGTGGACGGGGGCTGGGTGCTGGACGGCGCCAAGGCGTGGATCACCAACGGCGGCTTCGGCGACGTGATGGTGGCCATGGCGCGCACCGACACGCCGGAGGACCGCTGCCGCGCGAAGGGGATCGGCGCCTTTATCATCCCCACCGGCACGCCGGGCTACGTGGTGGGGAAGAAGGAGGACAAGATGGGGCAGCGCGCCTCCGAGACGGTGGGGATCGCCTTCCAGGAGATGTTCGTCCCCGACGACCTCCTCCTGGGCGACCCGTCCATGGGGTTCATCTACGCGCTGCAGGGGCTGGACAACGGGCGCATGGGGATCGCCGCGCTGGCGCTGGGGATCGCGCAGGCGGCGCTGGAGCACGCCCTGGGCTACGCCGCCGAGCGCCACCAGTTCGGCCACGCCATCCGCGACTTCCAGGGGATGCAGTTCAAGCTGGCCGACATGGCCACGCGGGTGGAGGCTTCGCGCGGGCTGCTGCACCGCGCCGCCGCGGTGAAGGAGGCGGGCCGGAAGGCGAGCTCCATCGCCAGCATGGCCAAGCTCTTCGCCAGCGAGGCGGCGATGTACGTGACCACCGAGGCGATCCAGGTGTTCGGGGGCTACGGATACGTGAAGGAGTACCCGGTGGAGAAGCTCTTCCGCGACGCCAAGGTGACGGAGATCTACGAGGGGACGAGCGAGATCCAGCGGACGGTGATCGCCCGGGAGCTGTACCGGTAGCGCGCCGCCGGGACGACAGGCACGCTTTGGAGCAGCGGCACCCGCCGGGCACCTCCGGCACCGACTTTCCCCACACCCGGAAGATGGAACGGGCATGGAACTATTCGAGCTGATCTCGCAGCACGCGCACGAGCAGGTGGTCTTCTGCCACGAGCCGTCGTGCGGCTACAAGGGGATCATCGCGATCCACAACACCGTGCTGGGCCCGGCGCTGGGCGGCACGCGCTTCTGGAGCTACGGCACCGACCAGGAGGCCTTCGTGGACGCGCTGCGCCTGTCGCGGGGGATGACGTACAAGGCCGCGGTGGCGGGGCTGAACCTGGGCGGCGGCAAGAGCGTGATCATCGGCGACCCGAAGACCACCCGCCGCGAGGAGATCTTCCGCGCGCACGGCCGCTTCGTGGAGACGCTCAAGGGCCGCTACATCACCGCCGAAGACGTGAACACCTCGCCCGACGACATGGAGTACTGCGCGATGGAGACGCAGCACGTCACCGGCCTCCCGGGGACGAGCGGCGACCCGTCGCCGGTGACGGCGTACGGCGTGTACCAGGGGATCAAGGCCGCGGCCAAGCACCGCTACGGGAGCGACGACCTGGGCGGCCGCAGCGTGACGGTGCAGGGGGTCGGCCACGTGGGCTACTACCTCTGCCAGTACCTCTCGGCCGACGGCGCGAAGCTGATCGTGACCGACATCGACCAGGCGAAGATCGCCAAGGTGGTGCACGACTTCGGCGCCACGGCCGTGGGCCCCGACGAGATCTACGGCGTCCCCGCCGACGTGTACGCGCCGAGCGCCCTGGGCGCGACCATCAACGACCAGACGCTGGAGGTGCTGAAGGTCGACATCGTGGCGGGCGCCGCCAACAACGTGCTGGCCGAGGAGCGCCACGGCGACGAGCTGCACCGCCGCGGGATCCTCTACGCGCCGGACTACGTGATCAACGCCGGCGGCCTGATCAACGTCTGCGGCGAGTTGAACGGGTGGGCCCCGGAGCGCTCCATGCGCAAGGCGGGGGACATCTACAACACCCTCCTTCGCCTGTTCGAGCTGAGCGCCGCCGAGGGCATCCCCACCTACCTGGCCGCCGACCGCCTGGCCGAGGACCGCATCGCCGCCGTCGGCAAGATCCAGAGCACCTGGGTCTGACGGGGTTCGGCACTGGAAGCAGAGAGGCCACGGAGGAGCGATCCCCCGTGGCCTCTCGCCGCCTGCGGTACGTCGCCGGGCTACATCGCGGCGGCGACGATCGTGAGCATCGCCAATGCCGCGGTGCTCAGCGAGAGGATCATCCGGGTGACGCGGCCGTCTTCGGTGATGGCGTGGATCTCTTCCAGCATATCTTCCTGGCCTGTGGCTCTTGGTTGAGTCGTACGTGACGGGGCGGGTTCGTCCACCGCCTCCCGTGACGTTCCCTACGCGGCCAGGCGCGGGATAGTTTCAAAGACACGTTCGGTAGAAGCCTGGGTAAGACATCAGTGGCGGAAGTTCACGAGCATCACCTCGGCTCCGCCGTCTTCGCGCAGCTCCTCGCAGGTGGAGTAGTTCGCGTCGAGCCACGGCGCCACGCCGTCGACGCTCTCGTTCTCGAGCCCGCCGGCCTCGTGTGCCAGCCAGCGCGCCTGCTCGGCGTCGGGCGCGCGCACCACGAAGCCGAAGGCGCGCTCGCGGTACGGCGTCCAGGGATCCTTCCCGTCCACGCACCACCAGAGCGTGTCGTGGCGGGGGGTGAGCTTCCAGAACTTCATCGGCCTCGGTCTGAACCGTGGGGAACCGCGGGAGCGGGGGATTGTATCGCCTCCGCCGCGCCCGCGGGAGGGCCGGGACCCGTTCCGGCGCGCAGGATGCAGTCAGCAGGGCATTGACCAACCTTTCGGACCCGATCGGAGACGTGATGACGCGCGTCCGCCTGACCATCCCGGCCCTGCTCGCGGTGGCGCTGGCCGCCTGCAACACCCGCTACACGCCGCGCGACTACTACGCGGTGCTCCCCGACCTGGTGCGCTTCTCCGACACCGACGCGCGCCAGAACGCGGGCGGCGCCCCGCCCACGGGGCCGATCTGGATCGACGTGAAGTCGTTCGCGGGGGGCGGCTGGCAGCTCACGGGCGAGACCATCAGCCGCGACTCGGTGATGGCCCGCATCGCCGACCCGAACGCGCAGCGCGTGGAGAAGCCGCAGGACGCGCTGGTGATCCAGGACACGGGCACGGTGGCCGCCAGCCCCGAGGCCGTGGCCGGGTTCGCCGGCGGGCGCTGGGTGAAGAACTACGGCGTGCTGGTGCACCTGAACCTGGTGAAGTCCGACAGCCGCGAGATCGCCGCCACCGTCACCAGCTACGCCACCGACCGCCGCGGCTGGCCCACCGGCATCTGCCGCCGGGTGCAGCGCGTCACCTACCAGAAGGACCCGTCCGGCGCCTGGAAGCGCGTGAAGAACGAGCTGCGGAAGGGCTGCGACGATCCGGATTAACAACAGTGCCAAGTGCCAAGTGCCAAGTGCCAAGTGCCAAGTGCCAAGTGCCTGTCTTTTCCTGGGCACCAGGCACTGGGCACTAGGGACTTCTGTCTTTTTCCCAGGCACTGGGCACTGGGGACTTCTGTTGCCGGAGGGCCGCGGCGAGCTCCTCCACCTGGGTCGTGACCGCGCGCTCTCCCTGCGGCGACACCGAGGCGGTGGCGAGCCGCACCGCCTGCTCCACGTGGTTCCAGTCGCTCGCCACCACCGACCCGCGCGCCATCTCCAGCAGCGCGCGCCCGTGCTTCCCCGCGTCCTCGGGCCGCCGGTTGACCACGGTCCACGCGTCCATCCAGCTCTCCTGGTAGAGCGGCGTGTCGCCCGCGCCGGCGGCGGCGCGCGCCAGGATGGCCAGGGTGAGCGCCCGCTCCACCGGCTCCACCCGCGTGGGCAGCAGCTTCTGCAGCATGGGGATGGCCCGCGCGTAGCTCTCCCGCCGCACCCACAGGTAGGCCACGTCGTGCACCAGCTCGGGGAGGCGCGGGTGGCCGCGGCCGTAGGCGCGCATGGCGCCGCGGGCGTAGCGCTCCGCCTCGTCCAGCGCGCCGGCCTCCACCGCCAGCATCAGCAGCCCGTGCAGCGCCGACCCGCGCACCGCCATCAGCCCGTGCCGCCGCGACGCCCGCAGGCCCTGCACGAAGAAGCGCTGCGCCTGTGCCGCCTGCCCGCGGCGCGTGTAGAGGCCGCCCAGCTCCACGTAGGCCTGGGCGTACACCTCCCACTGCCGCCGCCGGCGCGCCAGCCCCACCGCGCGCCGCAGCCAGGTCTCCGCGCGGGCGCTCCGCCGCCAGCGCAGCGCCAGCGTTCCCGCGGCCAGCGCGGGGCTCGCGTCCAGCGGGAGCACCTGCGCGGCGGCCTGCGCGTACCCCATCGCCGTCGCGAAGGCGCCCCGCTCGTCCGCCCAGCGCGATACCTGGATGCACACCAGGCTCACGATCTCCGGGTTGGCCGTCTCCGGGCTCCCCACCAGCGCCGCCAGGGTGGTGAGCGACACCTCCAGCGCCGGCTCGGCGCCGGACTCCAGCAGCTCGGTCAGCCGCACCCGCGCGGCCTGGGGCGTGAACAGCGCCGGGCGCTCCTCCGCCGGCAGCGAGGCCCAGAGCGTCACGTCGCGCAGCGACTGCCAGAGCACCAGCCCCACCGCGGTGGGGAGCTCGTCGAGCACGCCGGCGCCCTCCAGCAGCTCGTCGGGCTCGTGCAGCAGGGCGGGGGGAACGCACCAGCGCCGGGAGGCGTTACGGCGTGAGACACGCGCCTTGGAGGGTGCTTTCCGTGGTTTCAGGGGTTCCATCGCCGGCCTCCTGCGCGCCACCCGCGAGCGCCCTAAGTGATGGTGGGGGAGGGGCTTCCCGCTGCGGCCTTGACGCGGGCCATGCGGGCGCCCTATCCTATCCCACAGCCCCCACATAAAGTGGACAGAGTGGACGCAGCAGAAGATAGCTCCCCAGCCCCGGCGCGTCAATGGTGTCGATGAATGCCGCCCTGGCGGTGCCGGAACTGCGGCGGGCGCTGCGCGACGAGGTGGCCGCGACCTCGCTGCACAACGTTTCGCGCCAGACCGGGATGACCGCGGGAGGGCTGCAGCGGTTCATCGACGGGGGGCAGCCCTACACGGCCACGCGGCGCCGGCTGGAGCGCTGGTACGTGCTGCATGGCCCGGGGCGGCACGAGACGGGGCTGAGCGGCGGGAGCGCGCTCGCCATCCTCCGGGTGCTGGTGCAGGACCTCTCCCCCGCCCGCCACCGGCCCACCCTGGAGCTGCTGGTGAAGAGCCTGGAAGACGCCTACGCCACCGCCCATCTCCCCCAGCCCGACTGGCTGGGCGAGGTGCGCGGCCAGATCGGGGCCGGCGCGGCGGCGTGAGCGGGGTGATGGCGAAGGAACGATCCGGTCCCGGATGGGAGATGGCCGGCCTGCGGGTGCGACGCCCCGGCCGGCCATGCTTGCGTCGGGACGTCACCGGTCCAACCGGGCGCGCGGAGGCTCCGCCGCCCACTTACGGAAAGCCATGAAGATCCGTCCAGGGATCGCCCTCTTCCTGCTCGCCGCCGCGGCGGGCGGGTGCCGCGGCGGCGAGCGCGGCGAGGTGGTGATCGGCATCGCCGGGCCGCTGGCCAAGCCCAACGGCCGCTCCATGAAGCTGGCCGCCGAGATGGCGGCCGACGAGATCAACCGCGCCGGGGGGATCGGCGGGCGCACCGTGCGGCTGGTGTTCGGCGACGACAACGCCGACGCCGCGAAGGCCATCGAGGTGGCGCGCCAGCTCCGCGGCGACCCCGCGGTGGTGGCGGTGGTGGGGCACGTCAACTCGGGGGCGAGCCTCCGGGCGGCGACCATCTACAACGCGGTCAACAACGACAGCGTGCCGGGGGAGCCGGTGCTGCAGATCTCCCCCGCCTCCAGCTCGCCGCAGCTCACCGGGGCGGGGGACTGGACCTTCCGCATCTGCCCCACCGACCTGGAGTTCTCGCCGGTGCTGGCGCGCTGGGCGGCGCACCTCGGGAAGCGCCGCGCCGCCGTGCTCTACGCCAACGACGACTACGGGCAGGGGGTGATGGAAACCTTCGGCGACGCGTTCACGCGCTCCGGCGGCACGGTGGTCTCCCACGACCCCTACCTTCCCGCCGCCTACGCCGACGCCAACACGCTGGACCCCTACCTCACGCGGGCCTTCGCGCGCGGCGCCGACGCGCTGGTGATCGGCGGGCAGGCGCCCGAGGGTCTCAAGATCATCGCGGCGGCGCGGCGGCT
>DASYJZ010000702.1:0-8552 GCA_035995965.1 Longimicrobium sp.
CCCAGGCGGCGCAGGTGTAGAGGCGGCGGATGGTCGCCTCCACCTCGGCCGCGGCGCCGCCGTCGTCTCCGGTCATCAAGGCGATGCGGCGGGTGAGCTCGCCGGTGCGCGCGGCGAGGTTCTCGGCCAGGTAGTAGAGCACCTGCGCGCGGTTGTGTCCGGTCTGCTTCGCCCAGCCGGCCGCCTTGTGCGCGGCCTCGACGGCGTTGCGGACGTCCTTGCGGTTGCCCAGCGCCGCCTCGCCGACGAGCCGTCCGCCGGGGCCGGTCACGGGGAAGGAGTAGCCGCCGTCCGGCCGCGCCTGCTTTCCGCCGACGTAGAGCTTGGCGGTGCGGTCGATCGGCGGGAGCGACGCCCCCTTCGCCGCGGAGTCGGCCTTCGGCGCCCGGGACCTCGTCTTCGCCTGCGGTCCCCCGTCCCCTGTCCCCCGTCCCCCGCCGTTCTCCTTCTCCCACTTCGGCTTCACGTACTCCCAGAGGCCCTCGCGCCCGCCTTCGCGCCCGTAGCCGCTCTCCTTGTAGCCGCCGAAGCCGGAGGCCGCGTCGAAGACGTTGGTGGAGTTGATCCACACCGTCCCCGCCTGCACCTTCGGCGCGATGTCGAGCGCCAGGTTGATGCTCTCGGTCCAGACGCTGGCCGCCAGGCCGTAGGGGGTGTTGTTGGCCAGCGCGACCGCCTCGCTCGGGGTGCGGAAGGTCATGGAGACGACCACCGGGCCGAAGATCTCCACCTGCGCGATGGTGGACGATGGAGAGACGTCGGTGAAGAGCGTGGGCGGGAAGAAGCACCCCTCCTCCGGGCAGCTCCACGACGGCTGCCACATGGTGGCGCCCTCGTCGACACCCTGCTGCACCAGCTCCTGGATCTTCTGCAGCTGCACCGGGGCGACGATGGCGCCGATGTCGATCCCCTTGTCCAGCGGGTCGCCCACGCGGAGCGTCTCCATCCGCGCGCGCAGCTTCTCGGTGAGGCGAACGGCGATCCCCTCCTGCGCCAGGATGCGGCTCCCGGCGCAGCACACCTGTCCCTGGTTGAACCAGATGGCGTCGACCACGCCCTCGACCACGCTGTCCAGGTCGGCGTCGTCGAAGACGATGAAGGGGCTCTTCCCGCCCAGCTCCAGCGACAGCTTCTTCCCCGACCCCGCGGTGGCGACGCGGATGATGCGGCCGACCTCGGTGGAGCCGGTGAAGGCGATCTTGTCGATGCCGGGGTGCTCCACCATCAGCGCCCCGGTGCGCCCGTCGCCGGTGACGATGTTGACCACGCCCGGCGGGAGCCCCGCCTCGTCGCAGACCTGGGCGAAGAGGATGGCGGTGAGCGAGGTGAACTCGGCGGGCTTGAGCACCACCGTGTTCCCCATCGCCAGCGCGGGGGCGATCTTCCAGCTCAGCATGAGCAGCGGGAAGTTCCAGGGGATGATCTGCCCCACGACGCCGACCGGCGCGCAGTCGCGCAGCTCGGCGTCGGTGTCCATGAGCTGTGCCCAGCCGGCGTGGTGGTAGAAGTGGCGGGCGACCAGCGGGATGTCGATGTCGCGCGACTCGCGGATGGGCTTGCCGTTGTCCATGCTCTCGAGCACGGCGAAGAGGCGCGAGTGCTTCTGCACCTGCCGCGCGATGGCGTACAGGTAGCGCGCGCGGCCGTGCCCGCCCAGCGCCTGCCACGGCTCCAGCGCGCGCCGTGCGGCGTTCACGGCGGCGTCCACGTCGCCGCGGCCGCCCTGGGCGATGCGGGCGAGTGGCTGGTTGGTGGCAGGGTTCACGCTGTCGAACCACTCGTCGCCCTCGGGGTCGCGCCAGCGGCCGTCCACGTACATGCGGCCGCTGCGGCCGCGCTCCTCCAGCCAGCGGACGGCGGGGGAGGCGCTCTCGGGTGCGGGCCCGTACTCCATCGTCTCGAAGATCTCGGCGATGCTCATGTCAGTCCGTGTCCTTCGCGGCGTGCGGCCTTGCGGCGCGGGTGGGGATCGGGCGTAAAGTATACTGCGCGGCGGCCCTGCGCGCACGCGGAACCCGCCCGCCCGCGCCGCCGTAGAGGGAGGACGCACCCGTGTCCGCCCCCGCCCAACCGGAGAGCCCGTTGACCGACGCCGCCCCGCTCCGCCGCGCCGAATCCATCCCCCCGGGCAAGCCGCCGCTGGTGCTCGGGCCCAAGCCCGTGGGCGCGGACTACGGCTACGTGGAGAAGCAGGCGCACGCCTCCACCCGCGAGGAGCTGGTGGAGCGCCTGGCCGAGGGGCGTCCCACGCCGCTGGTGTGGACGCCGGAGACGGAGGGGATCGTGCCGCCGTGGACGGTGCCGTACCTCTTCGACGCCTACCGGGCGCACGGGCTGCGGCATGCGCGGAAGGTGGCGCTGGTGTGGGGCGCGGTGAGCTTCGCGGCGCTCGCGTGGGCGGCGGTGCTGGGGACGTTCGACTTCCGCAACGGCCTCGTGCTCTTCGGCTTCATCGCGGCGGTGGTGTCCTTCTACTCGGCGCTGGAGTGGGGGCGCTACCGCCGCCTCTCGCCGGACCAGCTCACCTACCAGGTGCGCGAGGCTCGGGCCCGCCCGCCCGCCCGCACCGGCCCCGCGCGGTGGACGCAGCTCCTGGCGGGGGCGATCGGGGCGGTGGTGCTGGTGCAGTCGCTGGGCGCGATCTTCGCGCCCTCCCACGGCGCGTTCCCCGTGATGCCCGGCAACCCGGCAATCGGCGCCAGCGTCATGGCCGCGGGGATGGTGAAGGTGGCGGTGGCCCATGGCGAGCCCTGGCGGCTGCTGAGCGGCGCCTTCCTGCACGACGGGCTGCTGCACTTCGGGATGAACACCATGGCGCTGCTGGCGCTGGGCCGTTTCGTGGAGGCGTACTCACACCGCGCCTATGTCCCCATCGTGTTCCTGCTGACGGCGCTGGCCGCGAGCGGGGCGAGCTTCGCCTTCTCCCACGCCGACGCGTCGGTCGGGGCGTCGGGTGGGGTCATGGGGATCTTCGGGTTCCTGGCGCTCATGGCGCGGCGCCGGCGCGAGGTGATGCCGCCGGGGTTCGGCAAGGCGATCCTGATCGACATCGGGGTGATCGCGGCGATGGGAATCTTCGGGCGGGGGTACATCGACAACTGGGCGCACGCGGGGGGGTTCGTGGCAGGCGCGCTGCTCGGCTGGCTGATGATCCCGCACGGCGGCCGCACGGCGTACTGGGAGCCCTCGCGCCCGATCCGCCTGCTGGGCGACGTCTCGCTGGCGATCCTGCTCCTGGCGTCGCTGGGCACGGTCGGCGTGCTCATCGCCCGACTCTTCCCCAACCTCGTATGAGAGGAACCCGTCGAACCGCCAATGCGGTCACGCAATCCGGCGACGGCGCGAGGGGCCGCAGCCTTCGAGGGCGCCGGCGAGTGATTAGTATCGAAATTTTCTTGAGAGACCCTCAATCCGGCGCTTCCCGCGTGTGCCGACGACCGCACCGCATCTCCTGATGACGTCGTTGCCGCAGCATGCCCACGCATGAATTCCGCGGTACGCATCCCATCCCGAGGTCGGGTCATTCGCTCAATCTGCTGATTCGGCGCTCCCTCCGCTGTCTAAACGGCGTCATCAGGAACGGGCAGCACATGGTTCTGCGCCACGCGAGGCCCGGGCCCATACCGCGTTGGTGTCGCGGAGGCCACCGTTTTCACGGGACAGGCATCTCCGGCACCCAATGTTTGCTTTTCCCGGTGAGAAAAGGCTTTAGACTGCAGAATTGCGTTTAGGTCAGATACATCGACTTGACCGCACCCCATCGTTGGATTGTCGCGGTTCGACCGCTGTTTATGAACTTCTGCAGTGGGAGGTGAACGATGACGCCAGAAAATCAGACTCAACCCACCCAACTCTCTGAGGACCAGGCGGATCGTCGCGCCGAGGTCGCCTGGTCCCTCTTCACCGAACTTCGTAAGGAACTGGTCGAGACCCAGGCACTGCGCACCCGGGTGATCGGGTTGAAAGTCGCCTTCGTAAGTGCAACTGCTGCCGTGGTGACGGGACTGGACCGAGCCGATTCCATGCTGCTGACGGTGCCTGCGTTCGCGGCGATCTTCTTCGACGTGCTGATCAACAGTTACAGCTTCTCGGTCAAGCGCATCGGCTGGTACACCTGGTTCTACATCGAGCCACTGCTCAGGAAGGAGTATGCGCTCGGAAACGGAATGCCTCTCTGGGAGGAGTTCATGCGTTGGAAGAGCGCTCGACAATATATGGCGACGGTCGGAAATCTCGGGTTGACGCTCCTTGTGTGCGCGTCGGCGGCAGTCGCGCTCTACCCATTCCGCCCGGTCGTACCCGCCGCGCTCGGAGCGGCGCTCCTGCTGTTTTTCAGCTATGACGCGTGGTCTTCCTGGTTCGTAAAACGGCACCAGTTCCGCCAACCTTCGGACGTGGCTGCCGGCACCCTGAGAGTCCCGCTCATCGACAGACCGCCGGTTGCGCGATTCCGACGACTGATGATCGTTCTCACTGCACCCTTCCGCTGGATCGCGGGGGCCTTGCGCCGAGTCAAAGGCTCGGAAGCAAAAGCGCTGGTGGTACCCAGCGAAGACCACACCGGGGAGCAATAGCTCAGAACGTCGTCTCGAAGCCGATGGTGGGCAGGAGGGGGAACATGCTGGCGCCGGAGCGGGTCGCGGGGGTCTGGTCGTAGTTGTAGAAGTAGAAGAGGACGTTCTTCCGATTGGTCGCGTTCAGCACCTGCGCGTAGGGGGTCAGCGTGCCCCACCGCGTGGTGTACGTGCGTCGGAAGGTGAGATCCAGGCGCGAGTACGCAGGGTAGCGCTCGGCGTTGCGCTGTCCCGGGACGATGTAGAGCGGGATCTTTGGATCCTTCCCCACCGGGCGCGGCACGCGGTAGCCGCCCTCCACCAGGTCGGTCTCGAAGGCCACGTACGCCGCGACCGGCCGCGAGTACGGAACGCCCGTGCCGAAGTTCAGCCGCACCCCCGCCTCGATCTTCCCCGGAAGCAGGTACTGCCCCACCACGTCCAGATCCGCGCGCCGGTCGAACACCGGGGCGAAGGTGATGGTGCGCTGCTCGCCGTCGAGCCCCAGCGACAGCGGGTCGGGGAAGGTGCGCCGCGCCCGCAGCAGCGAGAGCGTCATCCATCCCCTGAACCGCCCCTGCGAGCGGCGCACCAGGAAGTCCGCGCCGTACGACCAGCCGTGGCCCCGCAGCAGGTCGTCGGCGGGGTCGTTCGGGTCGTCGGCCGTGTTCAGGTCGGTGAGGCCCAGGTAGCGCCGGTAGTATCCCTCGGCCGACACGTACCAGCGCTCGCCCCAGTACTTCTCGATGCCGAGCTGCGCCTGGTCGCTGACGACGGCGGGGACGTTCTCGTCCGTCGTCACCCAGTAGTCGTTGCTGACGGGGAGCTGCTCGTCGCGCAGGGAGTGCACGAACTGCACGTAGCGACCCACGGCCGCCTTCACCGCCGCGTCGCGCCGCTCGCCCACGAAGCGCTTGGCCGCCAGCCGCGGCGAGAGGAACGCTTGCGCCGCGCCGCCCCCGCTCCAGCCGTCGGCGCGCAGCCCGGGCTCCACGATCCAGGCCGGGCTCGGCGTCCAGCGGAGCTGCCCGAAGCCGCTCGCCATCACTCCGCTGCTCTGCCCGGAGAAGAAGGTGGTGCCGCCGGCCTCGCCCAGGTTGTGGTAGGCCGTCCGCGTGGCCTCGGCACCGGCCTTCACGGTGAGCCGCGGGGAGAGCGGCCGCCCGGCGTCGGCGCGCGCGGTGACCTGCGTGATGCGCGACGAGAAGCGCGTGTCGGGAAAGTCGGAGAAGCCCAGCGCCTCGCCGTAGCGCGTGAGCCCCAGGCTCGCGGTGGCCACCCAGGCGCCCACCGGCTGCTCCAGCCGCGCGCCGAGGACGGTGTTCCCCCAGTCCCAGCGGATGCGCAGCACGCTCTGGTCGCCTTCCTGCTGCCCCGGCGGCTGGAAGTTGGAGAGGTCCAGCACGTCCTCCCCGGCGTAGCCGACGAGGCGCAGCCGTCCGCCCCCGCCGGTGGCGAGCGTCGCGGTGCCCTGCAGGTCGGTGAGGTGGTAGGGGAAGTCGACGACCGGCCTCAGCACCACGTCGAAGTAGGAGCGGCGCGCGGAGAGCACCCACCCGCCCGCGTCGCCGCCGAGCAGGCGCCGCACGCCGCGGGGGAGGTTGCCGTGCAGGTTCACCCGCGACGCCAGCAGCGACACCCCCGCCTCGCCCCCGAACCCCTCCGCGCCGCCGCCGGGGCGCGTCTCCACGTTGAGCACCGACGACACGCGCCCGCCGTACTCCGCGCCGAAGCCGCCGGAGAGCAGCTCGGCGCGCGCCACGGCGTCGGAGTTGAAGACGCTGAAGAGCCCGCCCAGGTGGAAGGGGTTGAAGATGGGGAAGCCATCCAGCAGCACCAGGTTCTGGTCGGCCGAGCCGCCGCGGACGTTGAAGGCGCTGGAGAAGTCGGAGGTGGAGACCACGCCGGGGAGGACGTCGATGGCGCGCATCACGTCGGCCTCGCCGAGGCCGGGGAGCAGCTTGATCTCCTGGCCGGTGAGCACGCGGCTGGTGACGCCGGCCTCGCCCTCGAAGCGCGTGCGCTCGCGTGCGGCGTCGCGCCGGCTCACCGCCTCCAGCGGGTCGAGCGCCACGGCGGCCTCCACCAGCCGCAGCTCCACCCGCGCCTCCGCGCCCGCGGACACGTCGACCGCCTGCTCGGCGCCCGCGAACCCCACCCGCGCCGCGCGCACGGTCCATCGCCCCGCCGCCACGCGGGCGATGCGCCAGCCGCCGTCAGCCGCCGTCCGCGCCCGCCGCTGCGTGCCCACGGCGGAAGTGGCGGTGACCGCCGCGTCCGCCACCGGCGCGCCCGAAGGGGAGGACACGCGCCCCGCCAGCGAGCCGGTGCCCTGCGCCGCCGCCGGCTCGGCGGCCGTCCCGAGCGCCGCCAGGACGGCGCAGGCGAACGCCGGCAGGCGCGCGCGCGTCATCCGCAAGAGTCCATCATCCGTCGACGGGGAGAGGGCCGCGTTCGCGACGCAAAGGCTGGACACGCCAGTCCCCGCTGTACGCCCCCGCCGGACGAAAGATCCGCGTGGCGAGCGGCGCCCGCGTTCCCTATCATCCGCAATCCGCCGTGCACCCGCCCGCAGCGCGCCTGGAGCGAACGATGGCCGTCACCCCCGAGTACCGCGAGTTCGTCCTGGAGCAGCTCGGCCGCGTCGCACCGGTCGCCAGCCGCGCGATGTTCGGCGGCGTGGGGATCTACGCCGACGGGATGATCTTCGGGCTGATGGACGACGACACCACCTACCTGAAGGTCGACGACGGCAACCGCGGCGCCTTCGAGGCGGCGGGGATGGGCCCCTTCAGCCCCTACGGCGACGGTCAGCACGTGATGCAGTACTACGAGCTCCCCGCCGACCTGCTCGATGACGCCGACGCGCTCCGCCCCTGGGTCGCCGGCGCGCTCGACGCCGCCCGCGCCGCGCGCCGGAAGAAGAAGCGCTGATCGCGAGACCAAGCGGTTCTGGTAACCGCGTGGCATCCAATCGCATGGCGCCCACGCGCACGCGCGAATCCTGCAGTACGGTGGACGCCTCACGAACGACGAAACAGGGAGGGATGATGACGGAGAAGGCCGGCGGCACCGAGCAGGAGTGGAAGGCGAAGCTCACCCCCGAGCAGTACCACGTGACGCGCGAGAAGGGGACGGAGCGGGCCTTCACGGGCCGCTACTGGAACGAGCACACGCCCGGCACCTACCGCTGCGTCTGCTGCGGTGCCGAGCTGTTCCGCTCGGACGACAAGTACGACTCGGGGAGCGGGTGGCCCAGCTTCACGCGCCCGGCGGAGGACGCGGCGGTCGCCGCGCACGAGGACCGCTCGCTGTTCATGCGGCGCACCGAGGTGCTGTGCAGCAACTGCGACGCGCACCTGGGCCACGTGTTCGACGACGGCCCCGCGCCGACCGGGCACCGCTACTGCATCAACTCCGCGGCGCTCGAGCTCGACCCCCAGCCGTAGGCGGCGCTCGCCGTTCCGAACGGGCCGCCGCGGGAACGAGTGAAGCCCCGGCGCGCGCGACGACCGCGGGCGAGGCGGGGGAGAACGCCTTCCCCGGCCGCCCGCACCGGCACGATGGGTGCTCGCCCGGCGCGCCGGTGTGGATGCGCGGGTGTCCACCGGCACCCGTCCATCTTCCCCGTGAACGGGCGCCCGACGCTCCGCCGTGGACAGCGTGCGGGACTCGCATCGCGGCCGCGGAGCGCCGTGACGCGGTTCGTCGCGCGATGCGCAAACCTATATCAGCCAAGCGGATAAACGTGCGGTTCGGCCGCGGCGGCGGCCCCGGAGCGGCCCGAATCCGCCCGCTTCACAGCCCCACGCGAGGGATCCCAGCCTGCGGGACAGGTAAGATCCGAATGCGCCAGCGGCGTTCCGGCGGTACGTGAGAGGCGTAAGATGGGCGGGGCACGGTCCTCAACCGCCAGTGAGAGTAGAAGTTGTACAATCCCCCTTGCGGCGCGGGCGGACGAACCGTAAGCTTTGGCGTGTAACTTTTTCTCAATTGGAC
>DASYJZ010000703.1:0-6417 GCA_035995965.1 Longimicrobium sp.
GAGATAGCCGCAACTGCTCCAGGATCGCGAGATCCTGCTCGAGGTCCTCCTGTAACCGTTCCTCGTCGGGTCGCCGCAACACGCGGTTGGCGATCAGCGCCCCGGTGGAAAGGGAAGAGATTCGAATCAGCAGGGCCGGGAATACGGCGGCGTCGAGGGCAATGACGATGGCCTCCGCGAGCAGCGCGGCCCAGCTTTCGACCACGATGAAGACGAGACGCCTGCGCGGGGTGTAAGTCCACCGCGCGAGCCAGGAGGTCATGCCCTTCCATCTCCCCGTCGCGTTCGACCCGTTCATCGAGTCCCTCCCAGTCCAGCTTTGTGACGACGCGATCCTCCCGAGAGCGACGAGGAGAATCAGCTTGGCGGGTACAGATGGAGATCACGTTCGCGGGGGATCGGCTTCACACGGCAGTGTGGCCGAGAAACGAGATGCCCCGACGCACGTGATCGTGCAGGTCGGGGACAGGCGGAGAAAGCGCTTCGGTATGGGTCGCTGATTTCGCGACTCGACTCAAGATACAACCCTTGCGCCAGAACGCGTAGACTCTCTTGAAATTTCGCTTCCCAGGGGTTTTCGGATGCGTAGATGATCCGTCTTTAGAGCCTGATCCCAGCGCGAAACTGCTGGCTGGGATGCGCCCGTTCCTGGTCCGGATCGCTTTCACGCAGACAGTTCCGGAGTGCTGAAACCCGCGTCCGGAGACGGCGATTCACCTATTTCCGCTCGAAATGTCGAGAGAGCCCCTTGAGGATCTGGATCTTCTCGATGTCGTTTGGGTTGATGTCGGCATAGTGGCACCGGTACCCCGTCGAGCAGTCCGTTTCCCCCCTTGGAGACGATGGTCACCACCACGTTGCCACTATCGATGAGCGGCGCGCCGTAGAGTGGACCGGCGCTGCGTGCCGGCCCTCATGCTCCGCCGCAGCCGCGAGCGAAGCGAGCCCCCGTCCCTCTCCCAGGCTGTATTGGGAGAGGGACCGCCGCGAAGCGGCAGGGTGAGGGGTCACCGCATCCCCGGCGTGATCCACCAGCGGTCGATGCCCACCCAGTCGCCGCGGGCGTCCAGGTGGACGTCGTGCACGCGGCGGTTGACGCCCACCAGGCGGTTGGAGAAGTAGAGCAGCGTCACCGGCTGGTCGCGGGCGATGAGCGCCTGGTAGCGCCTCCAGAGCGGGAGCGCGGCGGCGCGGTCGGCCACGATCTGCACCGAGTCCATCAGCCGGTCCGCCTCGGGGTCGCAGTACCCCGACCAGGTGAGCGGCTGGTCGCGCTTGCTGCACGCGTACAGGTCCGAGTCGTCCAGGTGGAACTCGGGCTTCCAGCCCACGATCACGGCGTCGAAGTCGCGCTTGCGGGGATCGCTGATCTGCGCGATCAGCGTGTTGAACTCGACCTCGCGCAGCTCCATCGCGACCCCCGCCTTCCGCAGGTCGGACTGCACGATCTCGGCGATGTCGCCCCGCTCCCGGTTGCCGTGCGGCACCTTCAGCGTGAAGCGAAGCGGCCGCCCGTCCGCCGCCTCCAGCACCCCGTCGCCGTCGCGGTCCGCGAAGCCGGCCTCTGCCAGGAGCCGGCGCGCGGCGGCCGTGTCGTAGCCCAGCCCTGCGCCCGCGGCCGGGTCGTGCATCCACAGCTCGGGCGACACGGTGGAGTTCGCCACGCGGGCGTACCCGGAGCGCACCGCGCGCACCAGCCCCGCGCGGTCGATGGCGAGCGTCATCGCGCGCCGCACGCGCGCGTCGTCGAAGGGCCGGCGCCGCGTATTCCAGATGATGTGCTCGTAGCTGAGGTCGGGATAGTCGACCAGCCGCGCCCGCGTGGACTCGCGCACCCGCGGCGCGAACTGCGGCGGCATCCCGGGATAGAGGTCGATGGCGCCCGTCTCCAGCTCCGTCAGCAGCGTGGCGGGCTCGGGGACCACGCGGTAGACGAGGCGGTCGGCATATGGGCGGCCGCCGAGCTCCTTCGGCCAGCGCGGGTTCGCCGCGAACACCCACTCCTGCCCCGCGCGCCGCGACACGAAGCGGAAGGGTCCGTTGCCGACCGGCCGCCGCGTCCCGAACGGGTGCCCGGCCAGCCGCTCCGGCGGCACCCCGCGCAGCACGTGCTCGGGGACGGGCGCCAGCGTGCGCCACACGTCCAGGAACTCCGCGTGCGGCTTCAAGTGGATGCGGAAGGTGAAGGAGTCCGGCGCCTCCGCCTCGCCGTAGAAGGTCCACAGGCCGCTGTAGATGTACCCCGTCTTCGGGTTGCGCAGCAGGTCGTAGGTGAACTTGACGTCGTGGGCGCTGGTGCGGACGCCGTCCTGCCACCACACGTCGTCGCGCAGGTGGAAGGTGAGCAGCGTGGTGTCGGCGTTCACCTCCCAGCTCCTCGCCAGCCGCGGGACGGGCTTCAGCGTGGAGTCGTACGCGATCAGCGGCGTGAACAGCACCGACTCCTGCATGTAGAGCGCGTTCTGCACGTTCCAGGTGAGCGGGTCGATGTCGCCGATGTCGCTCGCCGCGCCGATCACCAGCGTCCCCCCGTACCGCGCGGAATCCGGTACGACGGCGGTTGCGGGCGCGCTGTGCGTGTCCGCGGTGCAGGCGCCGAGGGCGAGGAGGAGCAGGACGGGGAGGATGGGGGTGCGGAGCTTCATGGGGAGGCGGGGAGATTGGTTGCTGACGGATCCGGGCGGCGTCCGTCCGGGGGCGAGGCATGGGTCAGCTTGTGGGCAGGATGAGGCGGGCCTGTCCCGGATCCAGGTGCACGTGCACCTGCGCGCAGCCCGTCGCCTCTGGTCAGGTGTGCCTCCCACAACACGTTGGGCGTGCACGCGGGCAGGGACCGGAATATGCGCTGGGGGTCAGCGCCCGATCGGGCATCGTGATGTGACGAGATCATCTTCCACACCGGGGACAAAATGAGCAAATTCCGGAACACGCTGCGGCTGCTGGCCGCGGCAGGGCTGTCGCTGCCGGCCGTCGGAGCGGCCGCCATGGCGCAGACCACGGTGCCGCTGAACACCGGCTACAACCACGCGCTGTTCGCCGTGTATGCCCCCCCCACCACGCCCGACAACTACTGGATCAACATCGCGTCGTACCCCGCCACCATGCCGCCCTCCGGCCCCGCGTGGGTGATTCCCACCCCGACGGCGTGGTCGGCGGCGTTCCCCGGCACCCGGTGGATCAACGCGCGGAACACGGCGGCGAGCGCGCCCGGCACCTCGGCGCAGAACCCGTCGTACACGATCTTCCGGAAGTGCTTCTGCCTGCTCCCCAACTTCAACTCCGCAACGCTGTCGTTCCAGGTGCGCGCCGACAACCAGGTGCAGGCGTGGTTCAACAGCGTCACCAACGTCGCCCTCGCGCCCGTCACCGGCAACTTCAACAGCACGCCGCGCCTGTCGCTGCCGAGCTCGCCCTCGTGGTTCCACACGGGCACCAACTGCATCTACGTGCTGGTGGAGGATACCGGCGTGCTCATGGGTATGGACCTGCAAGGAACCATTCAGGCGAACGGGCTGATGCCGCTGCCTGCCACGGGCGTGAACGCCACGTTCACCTGTCCGTGCGCGACGGGGGCGGCGGGCCCCATGGCCCGGCAGGCCAACGAAGACGATGGCACCCTCGCGCAGATCGTGAGGATCGCGGAAGACCGGCGCCGGGCCCGGTCGGTCGCGCCCTCGAACCCGTAGTCGCGCGGCGGGTGCGCAGCGGGAACCGCCCCGGCCGCCGTGGCCGGGGCGGTTCGTCGTGGCTGGAGATTCGGGGAATATCCCCCGTCGTGGGGATGCGAGACGCCGCGGCAGCGAAGGGTGAAGGAGCGCATGCATTGCTGCCCGATGGGCCTTTCCGAAGCGGCAGAATGGTTGCTTCGGCGGTTCGTCCCGCAATCGTTGACCCGCTCCCGCGCGCGGGCTACGTTCGGCGCATTCCTCTCCCGCGGCTCCTCCTGACGCGAATCCGTCCATGCCGAACCTGCCGCTCGTCCACCGCCGCCCCGCGCTGACCTCCGCGCTCCTTGCCGCCGCCGCGCTCGCCGCATCCGCCGGGCACGCGCAGGCGCCCGCGACGCGGCTCACGCCGCTGAAGGTCGTCGATCCCGTGATGGTCGACACCACGGTCAGGGCGTGCTCGAACTTCTTCCAGTACGCGACCGGCGCCTGGCTGAAGCACGACAGCATCCCCGCGGCTTATTCGTCGTCAGGCGTGGGGCGCGACATGCAGGACCGCGGCGAGCTGGTGGTGCGTGCGGTGCTGGACGACGCGGCCGCGCGCCGCGCCTCGCTCCCGGCCGGAAGCACGCAGCGCAAGCTGGGGACGTTCTACGCCACCTGCATGGACTCCGCCGCCGCCGAGCGGCAGGGGATGGAGCCGGTGCGGCCCACGCTCGCGCGCATCGCGGCGGTGCAGACGCGCCCGGCGCTGCTGGCGGAAGTCGCGCGGCTGCACGCGGAGGGCGTGAACGTGCTCTTCCGCTACCGCCCCGAGGTCGCGCCGCACGACGCCGCGCACTACATGGCGCAGTTCTTCGCCGGCGGGCTGGGGCTGCCGGACCGCGACTACTACACCAACCAGGGCGCCTCGGCAGACTCGATGCGGCGCGCCTACGTGGACCACGTCGCCAAGCTCTTCGTCCTCGCCGGCACGCCCGAGGCCCAGGCCCGCGCGGACGCGGAGCGGGTGATGGCGCTGGAGACGGAGCTGGCGAAGGCGTCGCTCACCCGCGTGGCCCGGCGCGAGCCCTCGGCCACCGACCACCCGATGGCCGTCGCCCAACTCCGCTCGCTCGCGCCCACCATCGACTGGCCGCTGTACTTCCAGGCGATCGGCCTGGCCCGGCCGGGCGCGCAGGTGAACGTGGCCGAGCCCGCGTTCATGCGCCGCGTGAGCGAGCTGCTGGCGAGCGTGCCGGTGGCCGACTGGCGCGCGTACCTGCGCTTCCACGTGCTGGCGGACGCGTCGCCCTGGCTCAGCAGGCCGTGGGTGCAGGAGAACTTCGCCTTCAGCCGGCGCTTCAGCGGCGCGCGCGAGCTGCTCCCGCGCTGGAAGCGCTGCCTGCGCGCTACCGACGGCGACATGGGCGAGGCGCTGGGCCAGGCGTACGTGCAGCGCACCTTCCCGCCCGCGGCGCGCGCCCGCGCGCGGCAGGTGATCGACGACATCCGCGCCGCCTTCGCCGAGCGGCTCAAGCACCTGGACTGGATGAGCGAGGCCACGCGCGCCCAGGCGCTCACCAAGCTCTCGCGGATGGGCGAGAAGGTGGGCTACCCCGAGCAGTGGCGCGACTACGCGCGGCTGCAGGTGGCCGAGCAGCCGTTCGTGCTGAACTCGTTCGCCGCCAACCGCTTCGAATTCGGTCGCCGCGTCAACCGTCCGGGGATGCCGGTGGACACCACCGAGTGGGACATGACGGTGCCCACGGTGAACGCCTACTACGACCCCAGCAAGAACGAGATGGTGTTCCCGGCGGGCGCGCTGGTGCCGCAGACCTTCGACCCGAACGCCGACGACGGGGCCAACTACGGCTCGCTGGGCGGGAGCTGGGCTGGCCACGAGCTCACGCACGGCTTCGACGACGAGGGCCGCCACTACGACGCGCGCGGCAACCTGAGCGACTGGTGGACCCCGGCGGACTCCGCGCACTTCGTGCAGCAGGCGGACCTCGTGGTCCGGCAGTACAACGCCTACCTGCAGGTCGACACCTTCCACGTGAACGGCCGGCTCACGCTGGGCGAGAACATCGCCGACTACGGTGGCGCGCTGGTGGGGTACGACGCGCTGCAGCGGGCGCTGGAGCGGCGCGGCCGGCCGGGGCTGATCGACGGCTTCACGCCGGAGCAGCGCTACTTCCTCTCCTTCGCGCAGAGCTTCCGGCAGCACAACCGGCCGGAGTCGATGCGCACCCGCGTGACCACCGACCCCCACTCGCCAGAGGAGTGGCGGGTGAACGGGCCGCTCAGCAACATGCCGCAGTTCGCGCAGGCCTTCGGCTGCAAACCGGGCGACGTGATGGTGCGCGCCGGCGAGGCGGTGCCGCGGATCTGGTAGCGCGGTTCAGCACGAACGCCACGAGGTCCAGCAGGATGCCCCGGTTGGCCGGCGCGCCCAGGTCCCGGAGCTTCACGCGCGGGCCTACCTGAACCGGCCGCCGTAGCGCAGCGGCTTCCCCTGCGCCCACGGCCGGTACGCGTTGGCGAAGTCGATGCGCTCGCCGGTGGGGGGATGCCCGTCGTGCCACACCTTGTAGAGGGTGCTGTGGTACGGGGTCGCCAGGTTCTCGCTCTGCAGCTTGACGAACGCGTTGGCGGCGGCGTGGTTGTCGCGCGTCAGCTCCAGCCCGAAGCGGTCGGCCTCGTGCTCCAGGTGCCGGTCGAACGCGAGGAAGGCGGGGGTGACGGCCAGCGCCACCACGCCCACGATCAC
>DASYJZ010000704.1:0-6310 GCA_035995965.1 Longimicrobium sp.
CGGTTCCTCCGCGTCTCTGCGTGAAACGGCCGTTTTCTTTTTCAGGCGTATTCGGGGACGCGCTCCAGCAGCCGGCGGCGGTAGCCGCGCGAGAGCTTGACCTGCGTGCCCTCGCGCAGCACCAGGATGCCGTCGCCGGCCACCATCGGGTGCAGCTCGGCCAGCCGGTCCACCTGCACGATGCTGGAGCGGTGCACGCGCAGGAAGGCGTCGGGGTCCAGCCGCTCCTCCAGGGCGCCGATCTTCTCGCGCACCAGCCACGCCTTCTTCCCCGCGTGCAGCCGCACGTAGTTCCCCTCCGCCTCGATCCAGTCGATGTCGGCCGTGCGCACGAACTCCACCCGGCCGCGCGCCTTCACCATCACCCAGTCCAGCCAGCGGCGGCGCGGCGCGGGCTGCGCCGGGCCGCGCTCGCGGGCGAGCTGCTCCAGCAGCGCCTCCAGCCCGCCGGCGCCGCCCTCGCCGTGGCGCTCCACCTGGCTGCGGCCGCGCTCCAGCGCCTGGTTGAAGCGCTCCACGTCGAACGGCTTCAGCAGGTAGTCCAGCGCGTGCACCTCGAAGGCGCGCAGGGCGTAGCGGTCGTGCGCGGTCACGAACACCACGGCGGGGAGGTTGCCCCCCACCCGCTCCAGCACCTCGAAGCCGTCCAGCTCCGGCATCTGCACGTCCAGGAACACCAGGTCGGGGCGCGTCTCGCGGATCGCCTCCACCGCGTGGGCGCCCGTCTCGCAGACCGCCACCACGTCCACGTCGTCGTCGTGCTCGCGCAGCAGGCGCAGCATGCGCCTGCGGGCCAGCGGCTCGTCGTCGGCCACCACCACGCGCATCGGTTCGGTCATGCGAGCACCTCCGGGGTGTGCGCCGCGCCGGCCGGAGGGGTCTCCGCGGCGAGGCTGAAGGGGATCTCGACGGCGGCGATGGTGCCGCCTACGGGGCAGTGCGTGAGCTCCAGCCGGCCGCCCTGGCCGTACATCTGCTCCAGCCGCTCGCGGGTGTTGCGCACCCCCACCCCCTGCCGCCCGCCGGGGCGCGGGTCGGGGTGCGGGCCGGGGCCGTTGTCGTGCACCTCCATCCGCAGCCGCTCGCCGCGGCGCTCGCTCTTCACCGAGATCCGGCCCAGCCCGCCCAGCGAGGCGGCGCCGTGGCGGATGGCGTTCTCCACCAGCGGCTGCAGCACCAGGTTGGGGACGCGCGCGCCGGCGGTGCCCGGGCCCATGGCCACCTCCACCTGCAGCCGGTCCTGGAAGCGGGTGCGCTGGATCTCCAGGTAGGCCTCCAGGAACTCCACCTCCTGCGCCAGCGTGACCTCGTGCGTCTGCGCGTTGTCCACCGTGAGCCGCAGCAGGTCGGCCAGGCGCACGATCATCCGCTCGGCGGCGTAAGGGTCCTCGTGCACCAGCTCGGAGATGGTGTGCAGCGTGTTGAAGAGGAAGTGCGGCTGGATCTGCATCTTCAGCGCTTCCAGCCGGGCCGCGGCCAGGCTCTCGTCGAGCCGGGCGGCGTGCACCTCGCGGGCGCGCAGGCGGCGGTAGTAGTCCACCGTGTAGGCGGCGCCCACCAGCAGCAGGTACCACTCGAAGTCGGTGAAGAAGGTGGTGCGGAAGTACGACTCGAACTGGCCCGGGTCGCCGGGGCTCAGCACGCGCGCCATCGCCAGGTTGAAGAGGATGTTGCCGAGCGCCGCGGCGACTGCGCCGGCCGCGTGCACCACCACCGCCAGCGGCCACGCCCGCCGGGTGAAGCGGAAGCGGAGCGCCACCCAGAAGATGGGGAAGGTCAGCAGCGCCCAGTACCAGCCGTCCGCCAGGTTCCCGGCGATCCACACCGGGTTGGGGTTCCTGGGACCCCCGAACAGGGCGAAGTTCACGTAGGCGCGCATCCCGTGGAACAGCCCGATCCCCGTCCACAGCAGGAACACGAGGCGGACGGAGGGGCCGCGCGTGTCGACCTGCGGAGGGGCGGGAGGAGAATCGCTCATGCGGTGCCGGCGCGTGGGGAAGAGGACGAGCCGAAGGCGCGCGGGTGCGCGGCGGCGGGGAGACGCACCCGGCGGGGAAACGCGCCGCGCGCGCTCCACCGCGTGTTCGAGGACGGAATTGTCCGCCATGGGGTTTCAGCCTGGGCGGCGCACGGCTGGAACGGCCCCGCGAGGGAGCGGCCAGGACGCGCATGCACGCGTCCGCATCGTTGAACGCGCGAAGGTGCTAAATTCTTACCGCACCCCTTCTGATGCTCCGTTGCGTAAAAAGGTTGGGGCGTCGTTTCCCGCCGATCGACGGATGCCGCGGGGTCGTGCGGCCCCGGGCCGCCCTGTGCGAATCCCCGCTTGATTGCAGGCGTCTCCTACCAGGTGCAACTGTGCTGCACGGCGGGGTTTCTGCCCTTGCGGCCCGCCAGATGTTCCGCTCGCCCGGCGGAGTGTCCGCTCCGCTCCGTTTGGCAGAAACATTGCATAGGATACCATCAGTGCCTGCCGCGGCGACGCAGACGAACTCAATAGCCACGCACCGTCTCACCACCCCTCGTGCACCGATGTCCGACCATCGTACGATCGAGGACTTCCTGGCGGGCCTGCAGCCCCGCCTGAACCGGAGCGCGCCCGCCCGCGGCGACACGGGCGGGCTCCTGGAAGAGACGGTGGAAGAGCTGCGCGTGGCGGTGGAGGAGCTGCGCGTGGCCGAGGAGGAGATCACCTCGTCGGCGCTGGGCGCCGAGGCGCAGCGGCTGGCCGGAGAGCGCGACGCCGCGCGCTTCCGCGACGCCTTCGACGCGGCGCCCTCGGCGGGGCTGCTCACCGACGCGGCGGGGGCCATCGTGCACGCGAACGCGCGCGCGGGGGAGCTGCTGGGGGTGAAGGCGCCCGAGCTCGCCGGCAAGCCGGTGGCGGTGTTCGTGGCCGAGGACGAGCGCCGCGCCTTCCGCAAGCTGCTGCTGCAGATGGCGCGCGCCGAGGAGGCCCGCAGCCTCCCCGTCACCCTCACGCCGCGCGGCCGCCTGCCGGTGGACGCCGAGGCGACCGTGTGGGCGGTGCCCGGGCGCGACGGCGTGCTGCTGGGGTGGCGCCTGGACGACGTGACCCGCCGCCGCGCGGCCGACGAGACGCACGGCGACGAGGTGGCGGTGCTGCGGGGCACCCTGGACGCGCTGCCGCTGGCGGTGGCGGCGATGGACCTGGACGGCTCTGTGCTGGTGTGGAACCGCGCCGCCCGCCGGCTGCTGGGGTGGAGCGAGGAGGAGGTGGTGGGGCGGCCCAACCCCGCGCTCCCCGACGAGCTCCTCCCCGTGCTGGACGCGGTGCGCGCGGCGGGGACCGCGCCGGCGCTCACCATGGGCATGACCGCGGCGGCGGAGCGCAGCGACGGCCGGCCGGTGCGGGTGGACCTCTCCCTGGGCCCCCTGGCCGACGCCGACGGCACGGTGCGCGGCACCGTGGCGGTGATCCGCCCCGCCGAGGGCGCCCACGCCGACGTGGAGGCCGCCGACGGCGAGGACGCCGCGCCGCGCCCGCGCTGGCCCGCCGCCGAGCTGCGCCGGGTGCTCTTCGCCGGCCTCGACTCGGCCGACGTGACCGAGCGGCTGCGCGCCGGGATCGCCGCGGCGCTGGACCTGGGGTACCTGCGCCCGGGCGACCGCCTGCCGGGGACGCGCGAGGCGGCCTCGGCGTCGGGGATCGACCACCGGGTGATCTCGGCGGCGTACCGGCGGCTGGCGGCCGAGGGGCTGGTGGAGGTACGCTCGCGCCGCGGCCCCGTCGTCGCCACCCCGCCCGCGGCGGACGCGGAGCCGCTGGGGGAGACGCCCGAGTGGCTGGCCGGGGTGCTGGAGGGCGCGGCGCAGCTGCAGGTGCGGCTCCCCGCCCTGGGCGACCTGGTGCGGCGCTGGACGTCGTCGGTGCCGGTGCGCTGCCTGTGCGTGGACGGCACCGAGGACGGCCGCGCGGCGCTGGTGCACGAGATGGGCGCGCAGTGGGGGATGGTGTGCGAGGCCGCGGCGCCCGAGGAGCGCGGGAGCCAGCGCGAGCTCGCCGCCGCCATCCGCGCCGCCGACCTGGTGGTGACCACGCACTACAACGCCGGCGCGGTGCGGTCGCTGGCGCGGATGGCGGGGAAGCCGGTGGTGGTGGCCGCGGCCCGTCCCGACCTGGTGGAGGCGGTGGAGATGGCGCTGCGGCGCGGGCCGCTGACGGCGGTGGTGGCGGACCCGGCCTATGCCGAGCGGCTGCGGGTGGTGCCGAACGGCGAGCGGCTGCGCGTGGTGCTCGCCGGCGACGCGGCCGAGGTGGAGGTGCTGAGCCCCGACGAGGCGGTGCTCCTCACCCTGGCGGCGCAGCAGAAGGTGAAGCGCTCGCTGCGGCTGCTGGCCGCGCCCGGCCACTTCCTGGCGCCGCTCGACGCCCGTGCGCTGGCCCGCGTGCTGATCCGCGCCAACCTCTCGCCCGCGCGCGGACGCTCGCCGGGGTGAGGCGCCGGTTCATACCCGATCCGCAAGTTCGCCGGGTGGATCGAGCCCGATAAAAGCGTCTCACGCAGAGCCGCAGAGCCGCAGAGGGGCGTGTCAGTCCTCTCTGCGTCTTCGCGTCTCTGCGGGAGACGAATCTTTTTCCCGATTCGTCAGGGCCTCGTACTCGGCGGAGTCGTTCCGGTACCCGTGGTGCCGGTGCCGGTCGTCCCCGTCCCGGTCGTGCCGGTGGTGCGTGTGCCGGTGGTCCCGGTAGCCGTCGTGCCGGACGTGCCGGTGGTTCCCGTACCCGTCGTGCCCGTGGTGCCCGTGCCGGTAGTCCCCGTTGCCGTCGTCCCTGCCGCGCCGGTCGAGCTGGTCATCCCGCGCGCGACGCCGGCGCCGCCGCCGCTGTCCATCCCCGTGCCGGGGGGCATCGGCCCGGTCCCGTTCGGGTTCGGGCCGGTCTCGGCCGGCGCGGCCGTGGTGCCGCCGCCGCCCGCGCCTCCGTCATTGCCCTTGCTGCACGCGGCCGCCGCGACCCCTGCGGCGAGCGCCAGCACGGGCATCATCCCGTACCGCTTCATCCAGCATCCTCCTGCGAAAGGTGAGTCGGTCCCTCGCGCCTTGTGCGCGTCGGGCGCCACCGCGCATCGGGTGTTCCGCGGACGCCGCAGAACGGTGGATGAACATCTGGCGTGCTACGGGTGACCGCGGGCGCTCCTGTGCGGCCCTGGTGCTACGCACCGCGGCACTTTCGATGCACTACGAACGTAGGGTCCCACATCCGTGTCAGACGAGGGTAGCGACGATGATCTCACCGGAGGAACGCGCGCAGTTCGCGCGCATCAAGGAAGGGTACCGCGACTGGCTGGAGCGCGCCCGCCGCGAATCCGACGAGCGCCGCGCCGCCCAGCGCCGGCCGAGGAGCGAGCGCCAGCTCGCGTCGCCCGACAACGCCCACCGCGAGCCGATGGGCGGCGGCGGGCGCTGATCCCCGGCTCCACAATCGAGCTCAACTCTGCCGCGGTCACATCGCGCGTGCGGCGTCAGCATCCTCGTGTTCGAAGGCCGTGGCCATTCGTTCGATCTCCGCGGTTCCGATCCCGAAGCGGGCAGCCTCCTTCCGCCAGCCGCGAACCGCGGCGAAGACCTCCGCCACCACCTTCCGCGCCGCATCCGCCGCCATTCCGAAATGCCCGGCCACATCCAGCGCGAGCGCCAGGGAAGCGGTCACATCCAGATCCTGCGTGATGGCGGTCGAAAGGTACCGAGGCTTCACGTCCGTCGGAACGGGGTTCAGATCGTAGGCCGGCGACAGGCGCCAGCCATCTCGACCGGCATGAAGGAACGCGTGGTTGCGCAGGTGGTCGTCGGTGTTGGAGATCAACACTTTGAACTCGACGCGGCGCCACAGGGCGGCCAGGTCCTTCGCCACGGCGACTCCCTGGACTCGCAGCGCATCGGCGATGTCGAGATAGCTGCGCAGCTCGCGGTCGTCGGCGCCGAGCGCGCTCATGGCCGAGAGGAACGGGATGCGGTGGCCGTTCACCCGGTCGAACCGGCGCACGAGCAGAACCGGGCGCTCGAGCACCAGCTCGAGTCGCGCGGCGGCCACCTCGATCCCCGCCTTGTGAGCCAGCGACAAAGCCACCGCTTCCCACCGTACCACGCTGTACGCATCCGTCCTGGCAGGGAACTTCGCGATCGAGAGCGTGCCGTCACGGTCGCGGACCGACGCCTTTGGACGGGCGCCGCCCAGCGACGACCCCGGCGCGAGGAGCAGCCGCAGGTCCTCGGCCGTCTCCTGGTCGTCGAGCACGTTGGCCGCCGCCGTCAGCAGCCTCGGGAGCTCTACCAGGGGAGGAATGGC
>DASYJZ010000705.1:0-4222 GCA_035995965.1 Longimicrobium sp.
AGGCGGACTTCGTGTAGTTGTTGCTGCGGATTTATCCGTCCGTCACGAGAGGGGTTGTCGCAGCCCGGCCGCTGGTGGGCAAACTGCGACTGCGGACGTATATTGATCGGCCGCATGGTGTTGGCGGTGGATGGGCAGGTCGCGATTCGGAGCTCCCGGCACGATCCTGGCTTCGCGGGGGGAACGGGTGGAGCATCGCAACTGGTTACCAGGACAAGGGGAATAGACGCATGCGCCACAGGTTCACAGGGTTGGTCGCGCTGGCCGCGGCGTCGCTCGCCGTCCCGGCGGGGGCGGAGGGGCAGTCGGCGCCGCGAGACACGGGGCTGATCCTCTCCACGCCGGAGGCGGCGATCGCGTCGCCGGTCCGGCGCTACAAGGACATGTCGCTGCTGGTCGACCTCTCCGACCGCACGCTCTTCGTGCTCAGCGAGGGCGAGGTGGTGAGGCGCTTCCCGGTGTCCGTCGGCCAGGAGGGCTACTCCACGCCCCCGGGGACGTACCGCATCGGGCACATGATCTGGAACCCGCGCTGGGTGCCGCCCAACTCGTCGTGGGCCCGCGAGCACCACGCCGAGCCGCCCGGCTCGCCCGGAAACCCGATGGGGCGGGTGAAGATGTTCTTCCGCGAGCCCGACCTGTACATCCACGGCACCGCGCTTCCCAGCTCGCTGGGGCGGGCGCGTTCGCACGGCTGCGTGCGCATGCGCAACACCGACGCGGTGGAGCTCGCCCGCATCGTGATGGTGAACGCCGGCGAGCCGAAGACGCCCGAGTGGTTCCAGCAGACCATCGAGAAGGCCGACACCTCGCGCGAGGTGCAGCTCCCGCGGCCGATGCGGGTGCGCGTCCGGCAGTAGGCAACGGCAACGGCCGGTTCACGCAGAGGCGCCGAGGAACTGAGAGAACTGCTCTCTGTTCGTCGGCGCTTTCGCGTGAAACCCGTCTGTTTCTGTTCAGCTCGCGCTCGAGCCGCCGTTCGTGATTGTGACCCGCGCGCGTCTCCCCCACCTGAAGAGTGTAGCCAGGGATCGGCTGAGTGCTCTTATTCCGTGGACCTCCTGCTTCGCCGCGCGCCCGATGCTTCACGGGTAATCACCGTCATTGACGCGCCTTTTTGTGCGATGTATTGTAACCGTGTTCTGAATTATCGTCTCACCAGTTCATGGAGGCCGCGATGAAAGGCATGCGGAGGCTGATCGTCGGTACGCTAGCGCTGCTCGCGATGGGCGCGCTACCGTCGGCGGCAGTGGCGCAGGACTCCGAATGCACGACTGTGACGACCATCACAAAGCACTTCCGTATCTTCTCGGATGGGAGGTTCGAGATTGAAATAATCATCTCTGAAGTGCGCACTTGCCGTCCAATATGAAGGGGCGCTCCGCCCGCGTCCTGACGCGAGAGGCGGGCGGAGCGACGACGTACCCGCCCCTCGCGCCGATGGTGCGAGAAATCCACGGCGGGTTCCTGTTCTTCTGAGCCCAATGCGCCACTTTCTCGAATGACATCCTCCGGCCTAGTCGCATGCGCCGCCGTGCTCTGCTCGTTTTCCGTCTCCTGTGGTCGCGTGGATGGGACACGCGAGGGTTCCACTCCGGTGGTCCACAACGGGACGCGTGGCGCGTGGAGGGCGGGCGAAGAATGGCGGTTGGTGGAGCTAGCGCGGATCGGCTCGGCGGACGCCCGCGGGCCGGCGATGTTCGTCAACGTGGTGGATCTCGCGCTCGATCCCCTTGGCCGGCTGTGGGTGGCCGATGGGCAGCTTCAGGAGATCCGGGTGTTCGGCGCCGATGGCGCCTACGTGCGCACCATCGGGCGCAAGGGTGGCGGCCCCGCCGAGTTCGGCGGGATCTCGGGGATGGATTGGGCCCCGGACGGACGCCTCTGGGTGCTCGACGGCGGGAACGCGCGTTGGGCGGTCTACGACACGGCGGGAGCGCTGATCACCACCCAGCCGCGTACCTCGGCGATCACGGTTACTCCCTGGCCGGGCAGGTTCGACGCGGAGGGCCGGCTGTACGACGTGGGGGTGATTCCGGACCGCGACGGGTCGTTGGAACACGTGCTGATCCGGTACACCACGACGATGGTGCCCGCGGACACCTTCCGCCTCCCGCACTTCCAGGAGGAAAACTTCGAGGTCAAGCGAGGGACCCAGACCCACCGCGTCGTCACCACCGCCAACGTGCCCTTCACGGGCATGCAGATCTGGGAGGTGGACCCGCGGGGGCACGTGTGGATCGCCGTCACCGACCGCTACCGCCTGGAGCGGCGCGCGTTCAGCGGACCCACTGAGCTCGTCGTCGAGCGTAAGAGCCGGCCTCTTCGGGTGAGCCGGGCCGACCGCGATCGGATCGTGAAGAGCTATGCGTGGTTCGAGCGGGAGGGGGGTAGGGTGGACCCGTCGCGCATCCCGGACACGTACCCGGCGCTGAACTCGTTCTTCTTTGACGACAGCGCGCACCTCTGGGTGCAGCCCGCTTTCCGCCCGGGCCCAGCCTCGCCGCTGGACGTTTTCGACGCGGCCGGGAAATACCTCGGCCGCGTCGAGGGGCCGAGAAGGCTGCTGGCGCGGCCCGCACCGCCCGTCCGCGGCGACCTCATGGCAGCGCTGACGCGCGACGAGGACGATGTTCCCATCGTGGTGCTGATGCGCCTCGAGAAGCCAGGCGGTCGGCCGAGGTAGGTCGCCAGCCGTGGCAAATCAACACAAACTGCACGTCTCACGCAGAGGCGCTGAGGAACGGAGAGAACTGCTCTCTTTCCCTCGGCGCCGTCGCGTGAGACCTTTCGTTTCCATTCACGTCGGGCAGGCGCAGGATACTCTCTTTCTACGGCGGCCATGGACGTTTGCGAGGTGCGGGTGGAGGGATGGGAGCGCGTGCTGGTCGCTCGCGAGGGCGAGTACCACTGCGTGGTCGCGATCCACAGCACCGCGCTCGGCCCGGCGCTGGGCGGCACGCGCCTCTGGCGCTACGACTCCGAGGCGGACGCGCTCGGCGACGCGCTGCGGCTCTCGCGGGGGATGACGTACAAGAACGCCGTGGCGGGGCTCGCCGCCGGCGGCGGGAAGTCGGTGATGCTGATGCCCGAGCGCTTGGCGGACCGCGAGGCGCTCTTCCTGGCCCACGGCCGCTGCATGGAGGCGCTCGGCGGCGTCTACACCACCGCCGAGGACGTGGGCACCTCGCCCGCCGACATGGACGTGGTGGCGCGGGAGACGCGCTATGTCGCCGGCACCAGCGACGGCATCGGCGACCCCTCGCCGCACACCGCCCGCGGCGTGTTCCGCGCCATCCAGGCCGCCGCCGCGCACCGGCTGGGTTCGGCGGAGCTGCGCGGGGTGCGCGTCGGCGTGCAGGGCTGCGGCAGCGTCGGTGCCGCGCTGGCCGCGCAGCTCGCTGAAGCAGGTGCCGAGCTCGTCGTCGCGGACGTGGACGGCGCAAGGGCGGAGCGCGTCGCGGCGGAGCTCGGCGGGCGGGCCGTGGAACCGGACGCCATCTACGCGGTGGAGGCGGAGGTGTTCGCCCCGTGCGCGCTCGGCGGCATTCTCGATGCGGCGACGATCCCACGGCTGCGCTGCGCGATCGTGGCCGGGGGCGCCAACAACCAGCTCCGCGATCCGGCGGACGGGGCGCGGCTGGCGGAGCGGGGGATCGTCTACGTACCTGACTTCGTGGCGAACGCGGGCGGGGTGATCACCGGCTTCGGCGAGTTGAACGGCCATCCGCCGGAGTGGGGGACCGCGCGGATGGACGGCATCTACGACACCGTGCTCGAGGTGCTGCGCGGTGCCGACAAAGCTGGCATCCTCCCGCACGAGGCCGCGGACCGCATCGCCGAGGCGCGGATCGCGTCCGCCGCCCGGTGAACAGAAAACGGCCCGTTTCACGCAGAGACGCAGGGGAGCTGAGAGAATTGCTCTCGGCTCCTTTGCCGCCCTTGTAGACACGGGGTGGACGCGGGTAACTTGGGCGGCGCGGTAGAGTCGCTGCAGGCGGCGGACACCCAGGACCGGAGGACGGGATGATCGATGTTCGCACGCTCGTGCGCGAAGGCGTGACGACCGGGCTGCTCGGCGCTGCCGGGGTCGCGGCCTGGTTCCTGGTGATCGACACCGTGGCGGGGCACCCGCTCTTCACCCCCGATGCGCTGGGGCGGATGCTCTTCGCGCCGCTGGGGGTGCACGCCACCGCCGGGCCCATCCACCCCGGCATCGTGG
>DASYJZ010000706.1:0-5422 GCA_035995965.1 Longimicrobium sp.
GGGGGGGGGGGGGGGGGATGGAATCTACCCAGAACGCCGCCTCGCGCTCAGCCTCGGGCGAGCGGGCGTGCCCGGCGAGGCGGCGGCTCCAGTGCAGGAACGACGTCGTCTTGGGGGGAAGGTGGATGGTTTCCCCCGCGGACGCCTGCCGCAGCGCCGTCTCCAGATCCTCCCCCAGCACCGTCCACGACACTGCGTCGATGACCAGGTGATGGACGACGAGGAGGAGCCGCTGCGGCCGCGCCGGCCCGCAATCGAAGAGCACCGCGCGGGCGACCGGGCCGTCATCGAGATCGAGCGTCCCCTGCGCGCGGTCCGCCTCCGCCTCCAGCGCCGCGGCCAGCACGTCGTCCGGGACGGCGGCGAGGTCGACGATGTCTCTCTGCGTCTCTGCGTCTCCGCGTGAGGCCAGGGTGACTTCAGGCGGCGCGACAGTCTGCGTCCCCGCCGTGAAGCGGGTGCGGAGCGCGTCGTGGTGGACGAGCATGGCGTCCCAGGCGCGGCGGAGGGCGTCGGGGGCGACGCGCGCGCCGAGCTCGAAGATCGCGCTCATGTTCCAGCGCGCGGGCTGGTCGAAGGCGTGGTCGAAGAACCAGCGCTGGATGGGCGTCAGCGGCGCCTCGCCGGTGACGGGGCCCTGCTCGGCCTCGACGGCGGCCGCGGTACCGGCGACCTCGGCGAGCTCGGCGATGGTGTGGCGCTCGAACACCTGGCGCGGGGTGATGCGCACGCCCTCCTGCGCCGCGCGCGCGATCACCCGGATGGAGATGATGGAATCTCCCCCGATCTCGAAGAAGTCGTCGTTCACCCCGATCTGCGCGTGGCCCAGCAGCTCGCCCCAGATGCGCGCGAGCACCTCTTCCACCCGGTTGCGCGGCATCACCCCGGCCTCGGGGCCGGCGAGCGCCGCCAGCTCCGGTGCGGGGAGCGCCTGCCGGTCCACCTTCCCCGTGGCCGTCAGCGGGAGCGCCGGGAGCACCACCACCGCCGCGGGGACGAGGTGCTCCGGCAGCCGCCCGGCCAGGTACGCGCGCAGCTCCGCCCCGTCCACGCCCTCCGCTTCCACCCAGGCGATCAGCCGGCGGTGGCCGCCCTCCTCGCGCGCGCCGGCGGCCGCGATGCGCACCGCCGGGTGCGCGGCGAGCGCCGCCTCCACCTCGCCCGGCTCCACGCGGAAGCCGCGCACCTTCACCTGCTCGTCGGCGCGGCCGAGGAACTCCAGAGTGCCGTCGGAGAGCCAGCGCACGCGGTCGCCGGTGCGGTAGAGCCGCGCGCCGGGGATCTCGGCGAAGGGGTCGGGGACGAAGCGGGCAGCCGTCTCGCCCGGCCGCCCCAGGTAGCCGCGGGCGAGCGCCTCGCCGCCCAGGCACAGCTCGCCGGGGACGGAGATCCCGGTGGGGTGCAGGCGATCGTCCAGCACGTGCACCGTACGTCCGCCCAGCGCCCGGCCGATGGGAACGCGCCCGCGGCCGCCATCGTCCCAGCCGGCGGGGAGCTCGAAGGCGGTCGAGGTGACCACGCCCTCGGTGGGGCCGTAGCCGTTCAGCAGGCGCGCCGCGCCGGGCGCTCCATCCCAGCGCCGCGCCGGATCGGGGAGCATCGCCTCGCCGCCGACGACCACCAGCCGCGCCGCGCCCTTCACCGCGGCGAGCGGGGCGGGGTCCATCGTCAGCTCGGTCCAGTAGGCGGTGGGGAGGTCGACGATGGTGATCCCCATCTCCCGGACGCGCTGCGCGAGCTCGGCGGTGCTCCACAGCTCCGGCCCGCGCGTGACCAGCGACGCGCCCGCCAGCAGCGGCCCCAGTAGCTGCTCGATGGAGGGGTCGAAGGTGAGCGCGGCGAAGGCGAGCATCCTGTCGTCCACCGTCATCGCGTAGAACTCGGCCGCCGCGGCGAGGTGCGCGGACGCGGCGCCGTGCGGCACCACGACGCCCTTGGGCTTCCCGGTGGAGCCCGAGGTATAGAGGACGTAGGCCGCGGCGGCGGTGTTCACCTCGGCGCCCGGTTCCGCGGCGCCGAGGTCGAGCCCGTCGATGCGCACCGTCTGCGGCGCGTCCGCCGGGAGCAGGGTCGCTCGATGCGCATCCGTGACGATGGCGACGGGGCGCGCGTCGTCGAGCAGCCAGCGCATGCGCTCGGCCGGATAGGACGGATCGAGCGGGAGGTACGCCGCGCCGGACTTGAGCACGCCCAGCAATGCGACGACGGCGTCCGCGGAGGGGTCGAGCAGCACGGCGACCGTCCGCTCGGGCCCGGCTCCCGCCGCGCGGAGCGCCCGCGCCACCGACGAGGCGCGCGCGTCCAGCTCGGCGTAGGGGAGCGAGCCCGTGGCGGAGACGACGGCCGGCGCGTCCGGGCGCAGAGCCGCCTGCCGCTCGAAGCCGCGGTGCAGCGGCTCGGCGGGGAGCTCAGCGCCGCCCGCGCCGCTCCACTCGCGCACGAGGCGGCGCTCGTCCTCGGGGAGCGAGACGAGGTCGGAGACGCGCGCGCCGGGGGCGCGGCCGGCGCTCTCCAGCAGGGCGACGAAATGGCGGCCGACGCGCTCGGCGGTGGCGTCGTCGAAGAGGTCGGTGGCGTAGTTCATCACCGCCATCAGCCCCTCGCCGCTCTCCAGCGTGGCGAGGTCCAGGTCGAACATCGCCGTGCCCGTATCGACCAGCGACACCGCGTTCTCCGCGTAGATCGGCTGCGGATCGAGCGAGCCCGTCATCCCCCCCGCGCCCGCGTGGTGCGTGTGCACGAACACGTGGTGGAAGTACATCACCTGGAAGAGCGGGTTGCGGCTGGGGTCGCGCTCCGTGCCCAGCAGCTCCACCAGCTTCTCGAACGGAAGGTCCTGGTACGCGTCGGCGTCGAGCACGATGGACCGCGCGCGGCGCACCGCCTCGATGAAGGGCGGGTCGTCGGAGAGGTCGAGGCGCAGCGGGAGCGTGTTGACGAAGTAGCCGCAGACCTGCTCCAGCTCGGCGCGCGAGCGGTTGCCGAAGAGCGAGCCGATCACCAGGTCGCCCCCCGCCCAGCGCCGCAGCACCGCCGCGAACCCCGCCATCAGCACCATGTTCAGCGTGACGGTCTCGCGCGCGCAGAGCTCGCGCAGCGGGGCGGTCACCGAGGCCGGCACGTTGAAGCGGTGCGTGCGGCCGCGGTAGCTGGGGTGCGGCGGACGCGGGCGGTCGGTGGGAAGCTCGCGCTGCTCGGCGCCGGCCAGGTGGTCGCGCCAGAACCTCACCTGCTTGTCCAGCGACTCGCCGACCAGCGTCCTCCGCTGCCAGACCGCGTAGTCCACGTAGCGCAGCGCGGGATCCTCCGGGTAGGGCGAGGGGAGGCCGGCCTGGTAGGCGGAGTAGAGTTCGTCGATCTCGCGGCAGATCAGCGGCATCGACCACCCGTCGGTGGCGATGTGGTGCACGTTGACGATCTGCGCGTAGCGCTCGTCGCTCACCCGCAGCAGCGAGATGCGCATCAGCGGCGGCTGGGTGAGGTCGAAGGGGCGGATCCCGTCCTCGGCCACCAGCCGGCGGACCCCCGCGCCGAAGTCGGGGCCGATGCGGTCACGGACGTCGATCACCTCCACGGGGGACCGGACCTCCGCCTCCACCACCTGCACCACCTGGCCGTCCTGCGCGCGATAGGCGGTGCGCAGCGACTCGTGGCGGCGCATCACCTCGGCGGCGGCGCGCTCCAGGGTGGGGATGTGCACGTCCGCGCGGATCAGCATCCCCACGGGGATGTTGTAGACGGCCGCGTCGGGGTCGAGTTGCGACACGAACCACATCCGCTCCTGCGCGAACGAGAGCGGGAACGCGGGGCCGTCGCCGGCGCAGCGCGTGACCGTCTCGTGCACGTGCGCCGAGTGCGCCTCGCTCTTGAGGCGCTTGGCCAGGAGGGCGCGCTTCGCCTCGGAGAGGCTGGACTTGCGATCGCTCAGGTCCTGCATGGTCCTCGTTCGATGATGAAGATCCGGTCACGCACATCTTCGACGGGTTGGAAACCCGCCGCTGGAACGGCACGAAGTCCGCCTTCGCGGACTGCGCCTCGGCCTTTTCGCGCGATGCGAGCGGCGATGTAGCCTCCAACTCACCCGCCGCGGCGCCACCTTGGGCCATCCGCGCCAGGCTTTCGCGCTTACCTCTCCCGGTACGGGAGAGGTGGCGAGCCTAAGCGAGCCGGAGAGGGCGCTGCGCCGCAGGGAGCAAAGTAATTAGTCGAGCCAAACATCCTCACCCTACTTCCACCTGCACGTATTCCGGGAACGGGGCGATGCTCTCCAGGCCGTGCTCGAAGACGATCAGGTCGCCGCGGCGGTCCACCTCGCGGAAGCCGCCGAAGCGGTAGGTGACCTCCATCATCCGGTTGCGGCCGTTGGGGAGGAACTCGGCGCGCAGGCGCACGCCGGCGTCCTTCGCGAGCTGCATCAGGTGGCTCATCATGATGGTGCCCACACCTCGGCTCATCACCCGGCAGCTCATCAGCAGCAGCTTCACGGTCCAGAACTCGGACGAGGTCTTCTCCATCAGCGCCAGGCCGATCTTGCCGTAGGTGCCGTAGCGGTCCTCCAGCCCGGCGACCAGCAGCACGTGGCCGTCGGAGCCGCGGAAGGCGTTCAGCTCGGCGTAGTCGTACGTGTAGCCGGTGGTGTTGAGCTGGTTGGTGCGCACCGTGAGCTCCTCGGCGCGCTGCAGGTCGTCCTCGGCGCAGGGGCCCAGGGTGAAGCGCATCTCCAGCGTGCGCAGGAACTCCTCGGACGGCCCAACGAAGCCCTCCTCGGCCTGCTGCCGCTCGATGTCGGCCTGGTACATCCGCCGCCGCTGCCGGCTGTCGTCGGTGATGAACTCGGGGTTCAGCTCCGGCAGGTCGAGCAGGCCGGAGAGGTCGGCCGCGTCCATGGTGCGCACCGCGGGGCAGGCGAACGCCACCTCCTCGCGCTCGAACGGCTGGTCGTCGATGAAGAGAAAGGTGTCGAGCCCGATGTTCAGCTTCTGCGCGATGCGCTCGACGTTCTGCCCCTTGGCCGCCCAGTCGATCTGGGGATGCAGGAAGTAGTCGGCGATGCCGAGCGCCTCCAGCCGTGCCATGGCCTGCTCGCGGTCGTTGCGGCTGGCTACGGACTGCAGGATGCCGCGCTCGTCCAGCGCGCGGATCAGCTCCAGCACCCCCGGCCGCAGCTCCACCCGCTCGTCCTCGAGCAGGATGCCGTTCCACACGGTGTGGTCCAGGTCCCACACCACGCACTTCACGCCCTTCGGCTGCTTGGTCTTCGTCTCGGTCATCGTAAATCCTTCAAGGTCGATTCGGAAAATTCGGTACGGAAAGACGTCATCCTGAGGCGACAGCCGGCCAGCGTGCCGCATCGCGGTGCGAGGCGCCGTCCTCGCGGCCGACGGGTTGGAAACCCGCCGCTGGAACGGCACGAAGTCCGCCT
>DASYJZ010000707.1:0-2254 GCA_035995965.1 Longimicrobium sp.
GACTGAGGCTGGGCCAACCCAGCTGTGCGGGCAGCCGCCCGCCCGCCGGAGGCCCCCGGTCGCGTTATCCCTGTCGACTACTCCACCGCAGGCCGAATGACCTGGTTGATCACCGCCACCACCTTCATCGTGCGCGACGAACGCCCGACCGGCACCTCGTTCAGACCGTCCGACATCAACACCTTCTGACCGTGCTTCTGCCAGAGCCGTCCAACGTACACATTCCGCCCGATCCGGCCCATCACGATCTCGCCTGTCGCCGCACGGCCGCGCGGACGAGTCTCTGCGATCAGCACATCACCATCCTCGATCCCCTGATGGCGCAGCCCGTCGCCGCGTGCGCGGAACACCAACTCCCCCTGCTCCACCAGCGACGCCGGGATCATCACCTGCTCCGTGGACGCCTCATCGATCGGCTGCCCCTGACGCAGCACGCCCGACGTCGTCACCTCCGTCCACTCCGGACCATCCGCGACCATATCCCCAGAGACCGCCGCGAGATCCAGGCGGCGCAGAGGCAGCGGTGGGAACCGCACCTCCAGTGAGCCCATCTTCGCGTCGCCCGGGGCAGAGCCCAGCAGACCTTCCGCGCGGTTCAGGATCGCCTGCATGCGCGCCGTAGCCGCGTGCGCCTCGCGCAGCGCGTCCGTCAGCAGCGGCACGTTCAACGGCGAGGCGTCCGGATTCCCGGAGTGCACCATCAGATCGCCCAGCTGGATATCGCGCAGCTCCAGCACGGCGGCCACCTTCTTCAACACATTGATCGACACATTGGCGCCCTTCTCCAGGGCAGCCAGATGGCGTCGGCTGACGCCAGCCAGCCGGGCCAGGCGGGCCTGTGTCAGACCTTTGCGAATGCGAGCTTCACGAACGGCTTCACCGAGCATAGTAAGGAACTTATAGGTTACTGAGCATCTGCACAATTCGCAACACACGTCACAACGGGTGACGAAATCCGTGATCGGGGAGAGGGCGGATGCTCGGTCGCGAGCTCTCCGAACCCGACACGGCTGACGCAGGACACTCTTGCACACGGAGTGACGCCAGACGCCATTCTCCACCCCCCGTAGAAGCACTCAGCTGTAGCGGGTGCGAGGCGGGGGTGACGGACGGGTGCTCAGCGCAAGTGAAAGCAGGAGCAGGGCTTGCGCACTATCATGCGCGCGATTGTGAATTTCAGACGCTTGGTGGCACGTGCGGATTGACATCCATCCTGCCCGCCACTAAGATGCAACATACTGCACATGACGACGCGTCTCGAAAGCTATTTGAAGAGCCGTGGGATCAAACCAGCCCACCTCGCCCGCGAGTCTGGCTACAGCCGGCAACACCTGCTGCGCATCCGCACAGGACGGATGGAGCCGACCCGGCGCTGTATCGCGGCGATCGTGGCGGCCTGCCGCCGGCTCGCCAATGAGCACGTGCGCGCGGCCGACTTGTTCGATCTCGACGGAGATGACCGGTAGGACCCATTGCAGCCCATGAAGCATAGCCCTCTCGTCGAAATGTTCACCAGCCGGCGAATCGCCATCATCGAGGGAGACCATGACTCTGCGGAAATGCTGCACACGTTCTTCCGTCTGATGGAGCTCGAAGCCTATCTGGTGAAGGGCGACGAGGTCGCCGTTCCCACGCTCAGTAGACTTCGCCCCGACGTGATCGCGCTCGATCTCGACCTCCCCAATCTACGCTCGCTGGAGTTGGCGCGCGCCATCCGCCGCGCCCTGCCCCGCGTTCCTCTGATTCTGATGACGGACGAGCCCCCGAAATTCGACGCCTTCACCGGCCCGGTGATCGCCAAACCGCGCGCGAAGTTCGAGGAGCTGCTGCGGATGTTCGAGCTGGTGCTGGCGCTGGGGGAGTAAGGCAAAGCCTTGGGACGGCCAACGCGCCGCGTTCATTAAATGCAATACCATGCGCCGCCATGCGCAAGCTCTTCCTCCCTCTCGCGCTCTTTCTCGCCGCCTGCGCCACGACGCCGCGCAAGGCGCCCGTCGTGGATATGCCCAGGCCGAAGCCGCTCCTGGGTCAGAACGGGTTCGACCTTGCTCAGGTGGACCGCTCCGTGGCTCCGTGCGATGACTTTTACGAGTACGCCGTCGGCGGCTGGCGCAAGGCTAATCCGCTGCCCGCCATTTACTCGCGCTACGGCCGGTTCGAGGAAGTGGCCGACCGCAATCGCGAGACGCTGAAGAAGATCCTCGAGTCGTCCTCGTCGGCTACGAACGAGCCGGGTAGCAGCGGGCAGAAGGTC
>DASYJZ010000708.1:0-3106 GCA_035995965.1 Longimicrobium sp.
CCCCGTCGCTCCGCCAGCCCGCGCTGGTGCGACGATGCGAGTAGACTCGCCGCTACAACGGCACGCAGTCCGCCTTCGCGGACACCCCCTCACCAGCCGGCGCGTGGCGGGGGAGCGCCGTGTGAGCAACGGGCCTCATCGAACACCACTCCCACGCAAGTGTCATCCTGAGGCGGGGTCACGCCCTGTCCTGCCTCTCCGCCGGGGACGGCAGCGCCGTGAGGATCTAACCTGGGACGCCACGAGGCCTGGGCGCGGCAGCGTCGCGAATGCCGGCTCTCGCATCCGTCGACGCGCGGTGAAGGCGCAGCTGCCGTGCGGCTGCCGCGGCAGGCCACGCGCGTCCCCGGTTAGATCCTTCGGCCCTGCGACGCGTGGTGTGGAATCAGGCCCACGTGAGGTCGGGCCTCAGGATGACACGATTGAGGCGGAGGTTTCTCAACGATCTCCCGTGATCACACTGTTGGGGGCCGAGGCTTGGCAAGCAGTTTCGAGGGTTCGTCGCTCACACCCGGTTGGCCTTCAGCTCGTCGAGCGGGTAGTGGGTGCCGCGCCACTCGATGCCGCGGTGGACGAGCGCGTAGAGGGTCGCGTTCCAGATGGCGGCGAGGAAGAGGACGATGGCGAGCGGGTAGGCGGCGCCGTACCACCAGCGCACCCGCTGCTCTCGCGCCGCTCCGGCGAACATCGCGAGGGCGGCGGCGACCACCACCGCGTTCAGCAGGCGCGTGGCCCCGCCCGTCACCCACACCGCCACGAAGGGCCAGACGAACAAGAGCGGCTGCGTTACCGTCGCCAGCAGCACCATCGACAGGCGGTAGTCCACCCCCGCGAAGCCGTTCTTCCGCAGGCCGCGCATCGCCTCGCGCACGGAGTGGTACCACTCCACCCGCACGTGACTCGTGGCGTTCACGAAGTCCTGCCGCAGGCCGTGCTTCTTCACCAGCTTCCCCAGCTTCATGTCGTCGTCGGGGCGCATGGCGATGGCGCGGTGGGTGCCGATGCGCCGGTACGCGTCGGCGCGGACGAGGTTGAAGGCGCCCACGCCAATGTGGGCGCCCGAACGCGGGTCCCGCGCCTTCCAGGGCCGCACGAAGAGAGTGAACATCACCATGAACCAGACGCTAAAGGTCTGCAGCGCCCACCCGGGCATGTCCAGGTGTGGCCCGGCGGTGAGGTGGTCGAGCCGCTCGGCGGAGAGGAGGGCGGCGGCGCGGCGCAGGGTGTCGGGCGCCATCACCACGTCGGCGTCGGTGAAGAGCAGCAGCTCGCCCGTGGCGTGGCCCGTGCCGAGCCAGAGGGCGTGGTTCTTCCCCAGCCATCCCGCCGGGAGCTCGGCGACGTGCACCACCCGCAGCCGCGGCTCGGTGCGCGCGAAGCGGTCCAGGATCGCGCCGGTGGCATCCTCGGAGCGGTCGTCGACGGCGACCACCTCCAGCCGGGGCGCCTCCAACGCGAGCAGCGAGCGCATCGCCGCCTCGATCCCCCGCGCCTCGTTGCGGGCGGCCACGACGATGCTGATCGACGGCATCTCCGCGTCGCCGAGCGGCGGCACGCAATCCAGCCGGCGGAGCTGCCGCGCGGCGAGCAGCAGCTGCGCCAGCATTCCGAGAGAGAGGACCGCGGTCACCAGCGCCAGCCAGAACAGCACGTCGTGCGGCATCGGCCCACGGGATGGAGGAAGCCGTCGCAAGTTCGCCCGCCGGGAATCTGGCGCGGCGCGCCCCGGGGTGCTACCGATACGTGCCGCGGCGCGCCCGTGCCGTGGACCAGCCCACCGAGAGAGAGGACGACCGTGGCCGAAATCAGCGTCGAGCGCAAGCCGCGCAGCCCAGTGCCCATCATTGCGGGGGTGCTCCTGCTGGCCGTGCTGGGCTTCGTGATCTGGCGGTATGTGAGCACCCATCGGGCGGTCGACGGCGCCGCTCCGGCCGTGGTAGACTCGGCGGCGCGATAGCGGGTGCGCGCCGCGTCGCCATCGGCGCGGCGTGCCGGAGAGCGGCGTTGATCGTGGGCACGGCGGCCATTATCGTAGTGGCGGAGCACACGCGAGCGCGGGCCCCCCGGCCCGCGACGGACCGGCGGGCGCGCCCCGGCCCCGCGCGCGGCGACTGCCACGGGTCATCTTCCTCAATGGCGAAGCAGGATACCTTCCAGATGGACGGGGTAGTCACGGAGGTGCTCCCCGACCGCAACTACCGGGTGAAGCTGGAGAACGGGCACCTGGTGCTGGCCTACGCCGCGGGCCGCATGTCGAGGTTCAACATCCGCGTGCTCGAGGGCGACCGGGTGACGCTCGACATCTCGCCGTACGACCTCAGCCGCGGCCGCATCACCTACCGGCACAAGTGAGCCCGCGGCTCGATCGTGCGCGTGGGCTCCCTTCCATTTCCAGACCGGTCCCGTCGTAGAAACACCCGTTCGCCTGGACAATCTGCAACTCGTTTCCGAGCCGCTGGTTGGCCCGGGAAACCCTTGTCGCGCCTGGAGAATGCTACCCGGGTGGGAATGAATCCTGCTAAATCGCGGTCCCCGGCTCGAAGTCCCTCCCCCCCGTCCCACACCAGTCACATCAGGGTTAGCCACATGGAACGCGCCTCAGGGACCGTGAAGTGGTTCTCGTCCGAGAAAGGGTTCGGCTTCATCAAGCGCGAAGACGGGTCCGACGTGTTCGTCCATCACAGCGGCATCTCCGGGAACGGCTTCAAGTCGCTGAACGAGGGCGAGCGCGTGGAGTTCGAGATCCTGCAGGAGCCGAAGGGGCTGAAGGCCTACAACGTGGTGCGGATGGACGTTCCGGAGGGCGACGAAGAGCGGCAGCCGCAGTTCTCCGGCCCGCGCGGCGCGGCGGGTGACCGGGGCGACGGCTACGGACGTGGCGGATACGACCGTCCCGGCGGCTACGGCAACGGCGGGGGCGCGAGCCCGGGCTACGGGAACGGCGGCTACGGCGAGCGGGGATACGACCGCGGCGGCGGCGGATGGAACCGCGCCGGCGGCGACTACCGCGGCGCGCCCCGCGATCCGCGATCCGCGCGCTGGGGCGAGTAAACTACTGCCGTTTCACGCGGAGACGCGGAGGAACCGAGAGAACTGCATTGCTTTT
>DASYJZ010000709.1:0-4644 GCA_035995965.1 Longimicrobium sp.
GCGGACTTCCGCAAGACGCTGGTCGGCGAGCTCGACTACCGGCGCGAGGCGGCGAACCTCTCCACCCTGCGCGAGAACCTCTCCGAGTTCCGCCGGATCGTCGTCCCGTCGCCGGTGGACGACTACACCACCTCGCGCGTGCTCACCATGGAGTACCTGCACGGCCGCAAGATCACCGACGTCTCCCCACTCACCCACCTGGAGATCGACGGCGCGGCCCTGGCCGAGGAGCTGTTCCGCGCCTACCTCAAGCAGATCCTGATCGACGGCTTCTTCCACGCCGATCCGCACCCCGGCAACGTGTTCCTGGCAGACGACGGCCGCCTCGCCCTGCTGGACCTGGGGATGGTGGGGCGGATCACCCCGGAGCTGCAGGAGCACCTGACGCGGCTGGTGCTGGCCATCAGCGACGGCCGCGGCCCCGAGGCGGCGCAGATCACCACCGACATGGGCGAGGTGAAGCCGGGCTTCGACAAGGCGGCGTTCACCGAGAAGACCTCGGACCTGGTCGCGCGCTTCCAGGGCTCCTCGGCGGAGAACGTGGAGGTCGGGCGCATCATGCTGGAGGTGTTCCGCTCCGCGGCCGAGAACGGCATCCGCCTCCCGGTGGGGATGGCGATGCTCGGCCGCGCGCTCCTGGCGCTCGACCAGGTGGGCCGCACGCTGGATCCCGGGTTCGACCCCAACGCCTCCATCCGCCGCAACGTCTCGGGGCTGATGCAGCAGCGGATGCTCAAGGGGCTCTCGCCGGGGCGGATGTTCGCCAACGCGCTGGAGCTGAACGAGCTGGTGCAGAAGCTCCCCGGGCGCCTGAACCGCGTGCTCGACCACGTCACCGAAGAAGGGGTGAGCATCCGCGTGCGGGTGGCGGAGGAGGTCTGGGTGATGGAGGGGATGCAGAAGATCGCCAACCGCCTCACCACGGGGCTCATCCTCGCGGCGCTCATCATCGGCGCGACGCTGATGATGCGCGTCCAGACCCGCTTCACCATCTGGGGCTACCCGGGCATCGCGATGCTCTTCTTCCTCGGCGCCGCGCTGATCGGCCTCTCTCTCATGGCCAGCATCCTCCGCGCCGACGTCCATCGCGCCGTGAAGCGTCCGAAGTGACGGCGGGCCGGCCGGAAGCGTCTTGCTCTTGCCGCGCCCCCACCCGACGCGGTCCCCGACTTGCCTCCACGGGCTTGCCGGGAGTGGTGAAGGAGTCGGATGGAGGCTCCGCCACGGAAGCTGCGTCAAACCCTTTACTGGTGCGGACGCCTCCACCGCGTACATTGCCGCGAACCGGCGCCGCCGCCGCCGGCCGCGTGATTCCGCGAGATTCCAGGCCCTTTTTGGCCCTCGCCGCGCGGACCCGCCCCCACTCCCGACGCAGGACCGCCGATCCCGGCCCCGGCCGGCCCCCGCGGCACAGTGCCGCTCCCGCTCTTCACGCTGGAGATCCCCATGCACCGCAACGTCATCCTCACCGCCGCCGCACTGTCCCTTCTAGGGGTCACCGGCAGGGCACAGGCGCAGCCGGACCAGTGGAGCCGGCAGGTGAGCGCGCTCCTGGACCAGGCCGCCAGCGTCGCCACCAGCAACGGGCTGCGCCGCACGCACACGCCGTACATCGGCTCGCTCCGCGAAAACGCCACCGCCAGCCACACGCTGCAGCTCAACGGCGGCGTCCGCTACCAGCTGGTCGGTGTGTGCGACAACGACTGCAGCGACTTCGACATGCGGCTGTACGACCCGCAGGGGCGCATGGTGGCGGAGGACGTGCTGACCGACGACACCCCGGTGCTCAGCGTCACGCCCGGCCGCGGCGGCACCTATACCGTGCGCGGCATCATGACCAGCTGCAGCTCGGAGCCCTGCCGCTACGGCATCGGCGTGTACGGCTCCGGCGGCGGCGGTGACAACGAGTCGTCGTCGTCCGGGGGGCAGGACCAGTGGGTGGGGCAGGTGAGCCGGCTGCTGAACGAAGCCGCGCGGATCGCGACCAACAACGGGCTGCGGCGGACGCACGAGCCCTACATCGGCTCGCTGCGCACCGGCGCCAGCACCAGCCACACCCTGCAGCTCAACGCCGGCACGGCGTACCAGCTCATCGGCGTCTGCGACAACGACTGCAGCGACTTCGACCTGCGCCTGTTCGACCCGCGCGGCCGCGAGGTCGCGTCCGACGTGCTGACCGACGACACCCCGGTGCTCAGCATCACGCCGCGCATCGGCGGCACGTACACGGTGCGCGCCATCATGACCGCGTGCAGCAGCCAGCCCTGCCGCTACGGGATCGGCGTGTACGGCGGCCGCGGCGGGCAGGTGGCCGACGAGCATTCCTCGAGCCAGGGCGGCGACCAGTGGGAGGGGCAGGTCGTGCGGCTGCTGAACCAGGCCGCGACCATCGCCACCAACCAGGGGATGCGCCGCACCCACACGCCGTACATCGGGTCGCTGCGGACGGGCGCCTCCACCAACCACTCGGTGCAGCTCAACGGCGGCACCTCGTACACGCTGATCGGCGTCTGCGACAACGACTGCAGCGACTTCGACCTGCGCCTGTTCGACCCCAGCGGCCGCGAGGTCGCGTCGGACGTGCTGACCGACGACACCCCGGTGGTGAGCGTGTCGCCGCGCCGCAGCGGCACCTACACGGTGCGCGCGATCATGACGGCGTGCAGCGACCAGCCCTGCCGCTACGGCATCGGCGTCTACGGCCGCTGACAAACTGAAACAGCATCTCACGCAGAGACGCAGAGCCGCGGAGGAAGATCTTTCCGCGGCTCTGCGTCTGATGCCGATCCCCACGATCAACTGTGCATCCGTGCAAACCGCAAAGACTTCATCCGATTGAAAATGAAAGGAAGCTTTCACAGCCAGAGCGGCTATGCAGCTTTTGACGCCTAACCTTTAATAGCAGCGAAATCTCGCCCGACGAGACACATCCCCGCTTCCTCCGTGGCAACGAACTTCCCTTTCTCGTAACACGCTATTAAAGTTTGTTGCGATAAACTTACATATCCCTCAGGGATATGTAAGCTTCCTTTCATTGCCCCGTGGCGATCCCCGATGCGTCGTGGAATTCAGGGACGGTTCGAGCAGCACGGGGGAAAGCAGGCGGCATACGGCGCATTCATCCCGAACGCGTTGCCTCCTCATCCTCCTCTGCGACTGACGGACGAGCTTCACGATCTGCTGGAGCGGTCCAACCGCGCGCTGGGCCGGCTCGACGGCCTGGCGACGCTGCTGCCCGATCCGGCGCTCTTCCTCTACCTGTACGTTCGCAAGGAGGCGGTGCTCTCCTCGCAGATCGAGGGGACGCAGTCGTCGTTCTCCGAACTGCTCCTGTTCGAGAGCAGCGCCGTGCCCGGAGTGCCCCTCGACGACGTGCAGGAGGTGTCCCGGTACGTGGCGGCGATGAACCACGGGCTCGCGCGCTTGAAGGGCGGCTTTCCCCTGTCCCTGCGGCTGCTGCGCGAGATTCACGCGGTACTGATGGCCGGCGGGCGGGGGAGCGAGCAGGCTCCCGGAGAGTTCCGCACCAGCCAGAACTGGATCGGCGGCTCGCGGCCCGGAAACGCCGTGTACGTGCCGCCACCTGCGGAAACGCTCATGGACCATCTCGGCGCCCTGGAGAACTTCCTCCACGACGTACCCGCCCGCACCCCGACGCTGGTGAAGGCGGCGCTCGCGCACGTGCAGTTCGAGACCATCCACCCGTTCCTGGACGGCAACGGCCGGTTGGGGCGCCTGCTGATCACGTTCCTGCTCTGTGCGGAGCGGGCGCTGACCGAGCCCCTGCTCTACCTGAGCCTTTACCTGAAGCAGAACCGGACCCGTTACTACGACCTGCTGCAACAGGTGCGAGTCGAGGGCGACTGGGAAGAGTGGCTCCGGTTCTTCCTCGTCGGCGTGGAGACCACGGCAGACGTCGCCGCGAACACGGCACGGCGCATCCTGGCGATCCTGGAGCGCGACCGCTCCCGCATCGAAACCGCGGGACGCGCAGCGGGGACGCTTTTGCGGCTCCACCACCTGATGCGACGCAAGCCGCTGCTGACGATCTCGGGCGGCGTCGCGGACCTGGAGCTCAGCCACCCGACCGTATCGTCCGGGATCCGGACGCTGGAGCAGCTCGGGATCGTACACGAGGTCACGGGGCGCGGGCGGGACCGCATCTACGCCTACCGCGAGTACCTCGCGGTCCTCAATGAAGGAACCGAGCTTCCAGCCGTGAGATCCCCGGAGCTCGTCACCGGCCCGGCGGCTGCAGGCCAATGAAAGGAAGCTTGCATACCCGGCGGGCTATTAAAGTTAAATCCATTAAACTTTAATAGCAGACGCGAGCGGACTTGGTCCGGTTACCGCACCCGTTCGTCGCCCGAGACGACGACCTCGAGGCCGAAGGTGGCGGCGAAGAGGTCGGCCTTGCGGCGCAGCGCCCAGCGCTCCAGCAGCAGGTCGCCGTCGGCGTCGAGCTCCAGCTTCAGCTTGCCGCCGCGAGTGAGCTTCGCCGTCACCCCGCGCACGGCCTGGAGGTGCTCGCGGTCCAGCGCGTCGGCGATGCGCAGGATCGAGGCGAGCTTCACCACGCGGTCCCGGTCGTCGGTGGGCAGCGCGGTGAACGCCTCGTGGTGCTCGGCGGGAACGCCCTTGCGG